>CAXAHZ010000042.1:0-10291 GCA_963968875.1 uncultured euryarchaeote | reverse complement strand
CTCAACAAGCGAGGCGTTGAGACCGTGGAAGTCAGCAACGGTGCTGAGGCACTGAACGCAGACTGCGGTGCTGGAGATTTCTCACCCACGGCAACATGGACCGTTGAACAAGCCGCATCCTCTTCACACGCATTGCTTTCACGACTTTCACCCGCACGTGAAGGGACACTTGTTGGAGCTGCTTTGGACGGAGATGGGGACCGGTGTTTGCTGATTGAAGCAACAACGGATGGATACAAAGTCGTTGATGGTGATGCTATGGCTGCTATGCTCATGGAAGCCGGGAAAGAAAGTGGACCATGGCACTTCGCTGCAAGCATTGAGTCGGATGTTGCCCTGACTGGGTTTGTGTCTCAATACAACTCCAAAACCCAGTGTTTTGAAACCGCCGTTGGTGACCGCTGGCTCTCTGTTGGATTGCGCCATAGTGACGGTCTGTTCGTTCAGACCGCCATGCCAATGAGACTTGGAGTCGAGGATTCAGGTCACCTCGTTTTGCCTGCACCTCATCCAAAGCAACCGGGCAAATGGAGTCTCGTCGGAGATGGGGCAGCGTCCCTTTGCGCATTTTTACTGGCGCAGGATTCTTCAAGTTCTCAATCATTTAACCGTGGTTGGAAACGCAGAGTTTCTGTGAAGGAAAGCCACCGAGACCGGTGGCAGCGCGGTAATGCGTTGCAACACTCGGTGTCAGAGCGCCTCTTTTTAGGTCTAGAAGCACATGGCCTTCAAGCAATCTCCAGGACGGTTGTTGGAGAAGAGAACCTTCTCTTGATTCACGCAGAAGGACGAGGGGGGACACTGTCCTTTGGAATTCGTAACAGTGGAACTCAAGCGAAGACCAGTATTTCCTTGCGTTTATCTCCGGAACTTGAGCCAGAACTGTTCGTTCCGCTTCTCGAAACCGTTGAAGATTACCTGACGAAGGCACTTCAGTAATCTTCAGTCGATGGCCAAGGCATCTTGCCGCCCTTGGGTCAACGCCGTGACCGCAAAGAGCAATACGGCCGAGGCAGCAAGCATCGCTAAGAGATATTCTACTTGGGCTCCTGCAACAAATGACACCGCTGCAAAGAGCCATGCGACCGCCAGGTCAATCGCTCCAACCACGCGCCATGATTTGCGTAATGTGAAGATCCCTGACAACCACGCCGTAACGGAAGTGAGCAATCCTGCAAAAACCATCAATGGGAGTGATTGTCCCAGTAAAGCAGCAGGATAGAGCATGATATGGAGTCCCCAAAGGGCACTGGAAAGCCACAAACCGTGGTCTCGCATTACAATAACGCCCGCCCATGCCATGCATCCAATACCGATCACCAATGCGGTAAGCGATGGAGAAAGGGTGATTCCTGCTGGAGTCAATGCCCATGGATTGAACGATTGTATGACGAATGGGAGCGCTGCAATCGCCGTTAGCATGACTGCAGGTTGAGTCCATGAAACGCAACGTCGGGCGCTAAGTGCAACCACAAGAATTCCTGCTGGACCGAACGAGATGAGTGTTGAGCAGGCGAGCCAAGCACTTCGCCCCAATGCCCCCCGGTGGTCATCAAGGTCCCGGCGAAGACGCTCTCCCTCAACCCAATCAAACAGGATTACAAGTCCTATGAGTGCGCATTCAAATGCAACCAATGGTGCAATCCATTGCAATGTTTCTCCGTCAAAAGGATTGAAGGAAAACGGCACGGGAACCTGCCCTCCAACCACCAAAGCAAGTATACGGTCAACTGCTAGCAA
Organism: uncultured euryarchaeote; assembly: GCA_963968875.1. Taxonomy (GTDB): domain Archaea; phylum Thermoplasmatota; class Poseidoniia; order Poseidoniales; family Poseidoniaceae; genus Poseidonia. The sequence continues at coordinate 8,551 of CAXAHZ010000042.1, read as the reverse complement.
TGCTACAACTGCTTCAACAGCACTTGGCAACCGAAGACCCAAATCATTGCGTCCGACCAAGCCTATAGCGCTGAGAACACAAAGTGAGCCCATCAGCACAGCGAGGTGAACTGCATCACCTTCTACCAATACTCCGGTTGTCACTCGACCCGCTAAATGAACGGCCACCAAGCCTGCCATGGAGAATGCAATCGGCGACTCAACACCTGCAATGTCCGGCAACCTCAATCCAATTGAAGTCGCTCGTTGCCTTGAAAGTCCAACCATGAGAACTGACAGTGTTGCACAAAACAGCAACGCTTGCAACGCCCCAGCCGTTGCATAAGAAACCCAGATAGCACCCAAGAAGGTGACGCCCAAGAACATCAAAATCATCATTGGACGATAGTGAATATCGCCAACAATGAGGTCGTCATCCCCGGCCGTACTGGCTCGCTTGGACCGTTTTCGTTGCGCTTCAGCAAGTCGTAGCATTTCTGCATCAAGATGTTTGAGAGAAACCGGGCCCGCATTGTCTGAAGCCGAATCATCAGCAACGAGATGGCGCAAGCGTTCACGCTTTTCCTCAAATTCCTCCCTCCGTTGGTCTTGGGCGGCCAATGCCTTCAACTCGGACCGGACCTCGCCCTGAAGCGCTAGGTAAGCGCCGGTAAGCACGAACAGGACAAGCGCTGCGAGTTGTACCTCCGATTGGTCGGTAGCTTGTCCAGCCAAAGCCATGCTGACCAGCAAAGTAAGTGCCCCTATTGTCGGCGTAAGCAGCGATTCAATTTTCAATAGCCGATTCATGTAAATGACAAGAGATACCGCTGCAATAGCGACAAGCAAGCGAAGGTTTTCGACCTCATTCATCCACATATCTTGGCCCGTTAAGAGGTCTTGTCGTTGCGGCTCAAGTCCAATAATGAGGAAGAAGACCGTGACGACTCCCAAATGCAGGGTCAATAAGCGACCCGGTAGGGCCTCAATTTCTTCAAGTTCCTCTTGTGAGCGGCCTTCGTTTTTCCGACGTTCAGCCGACAAGAGAAGAAGGGTGCTAGAAACAACGAGAATGAGGGCCCAGAGACCTTCCTGACCGTACTTCCAAGAGAGGGCGATAACAGCGACACACCAAACGGTGAACAACGTCCTTGGTTTGCCTCTGTGTACGTCTTGTAAGACCAAAAACGTATGCGAAAAGACCAGTAACGCCATCCCTCCAAACAGACCGAGTCCAGTAAGGTTGTCCGGGCGAGCCATCGAGAGAAACGTCAAGACTGCCAAAACAAAACTTAGGTTCCACAGATTCAACGCCTTTGAATCTCGTAGACGGGCGCTAATTTCTGAGAATCCCCCAAATCGCCCTGCTAGATTGAGATTGGAAGAACCCAATGAGAGGTTCACCCCAATTTGCTGAACCACAAGCAGAGCCATCCAGACTGCAACATCTTGTTCTGCTAGTACGATCGGGAGAAGGTCTGCACTGACCAGTCGGGACTCAAAGTCCGTTCCGAAAATCAACAACCAAAGATAGGGAGTAAGCACAGCCACGCCCGCAATGCTTGGTGAACGACGAAGAAGAGCCAACCCTGCGAGGCCAAGCCATACGATTCCTTGTGTAACCAGCAGAACCCTCGAGTTTGTTCCACCGTCTTCGGCAGGAATAAGCAGTGTTAGCAGGGTGACTACGGCTATTCCGCCCACCCAGAGAACATGGTCGGATACGCTTGTTTGGTGCTGGAGAAGCACCACTACCGTAAGGGCCGCCATAAGAGCTGCAAAGATGGAGTAAGCCTCAAGTCCAAACGGCCAATCAATGGAAACTGTTCCGGTCACCATCAAGGATAATGCTGCCAATAAGAACGGCGCCGGTCCAAGCACGTAAGGCATCAATGAAGTCCAAGATACACCGCGTACAACGAGGTAAGATGCACTGAAAGCAGTGGCGAGAAGCATCAACTGAGCAAGGGCATATCCAGTCTCCGTTCGGTGTGCAGCTATGGCCATTAACGCGCCGACCATTCCGAGCGAAACCGAGACTGCCCAAAGCCCAGGTTTGCCGAGCCCAAGGGCGTTTGCTGCTGAACTAAGCCAATTCTCATGGTGGACAAACACTGCCGCCATTGCCGCATTCGATGCACCGACAACGGCAAGGAGTAAGAACAGAGTAAGATCGTTTTCAATCGGAATTAGCGTTAATGAAAGGACGGTCCAATCGTTTGACAAAGCGTGTACTCCGACCCAAAGATATGAGATTGAAATTCCAAGGCTTGCTAGATTTCCCGAAGAGCGAACCAATGCGAGAACGTGCATCAAAGCCATGGCGAGAAGAATGAAGACTGCCACTCCCACCCCTCCATAGACGGCGCCTGCAGAACTACCAACTGCGAAAAGAACCAAAGCAGACTGCGCCGCTATGGCGTCTTCATCATGGCGGAATGCAACTCCAACGTTCAGTGCCACCAGTCCAATCATCGCCAAACCAAGTGTCTCACTGCTCCCAATGGGGCTTGAGTCAAACCAGCCCCAACTCCATGCATCAAGAGCAAGCCCGTACAGAAGTTTCATCGAAATGATGACCCAGGTGATACCGAGAAGATTCATTGAGGTTCGCGGTATCCATCGTTCCCCCAGCCAAAAACCAAACATCGCCATCACAAAGAGGCCTGTGGCACTGATTATGGGAGGGAATACCGTCCCAACAAGCGCACCTATTGCCGTCCAAATGAGAACCATGCTCACCATCATCGCCCGACTGATTTGTTGTTCGGCATGAACTGCGATTTGAGTTACCGAATCAACGGAAGTTTCATCATCGTTAGTATCCGTTGTTTCAATGAAGAGTTCATTGATGGTGCCCACTGCCGCATCAACTTCGGTATCCGTTGGCTCTTCGGACGGAATCGATGGTTCATTCAATTCAGGCTCCTCGTCCGAAGCCACCATGAACGCACCAAGGTTCATTCCACGAGCACGCTGGAACTCCTTCTTGCGCAAGACTTCGTCTTCGTCAGCAGTACCCGGTTGGGTCCCGCTTTGGTCGTCCATGAGAATTGGTGAGGCTCTGCCGACTTGAAGATGTCCGTTGTTTGACATTCAATATGGCTGAATCGCGTTGCTTCGCCTCAATGCACGTGGTTTTATCCGCCTTCTCAGTTCAATAAGCACCCAGATAAAAACACTGATTGTCTGAATGTAGAGCCAAAAGGGACAAAGAGGGGCGGCAGAAACGGTCGGCATGGGCGGCGTCCACGGCACCCCTTCTGGGGACCTCGGAAAATACGGCATTACACCATCTGGAGAGGTTTATTGGAACCTCTCTGCTGGTGATTTGATTAACTTAGCAGTATCCCGAGGTGAAGGAACCCTGAGTGCTCACGGTGCTTTGGTTACAGAGACTGGAGAGCGTACTGGGCGCTCACCGAATGATAAATTCATCGTTGATGAAGCCACCGTTTCGAGTGACATCAACTGGGGCGACGTCAATGTTTCAACCAATCTTGAAACGTTTGAACGCATGCGAGCAAAAGTCGTCGATTACCTGTCCGCTCAAGATGCGCTTTTCGTTCAAGACCTCTACTGTGGTGCTGACTTCTCAGAAGCTCTGCCCATTCGGGTCATCAACCATAACGCATGGCACAATACGTTTGCAAGAAACATGTTCATTCGACCAAGCGAAGATGAAATGACGAACCATACTCCAGAATTCACTGTTCTGCACGCACCTCATTTTGAAGCTGATGCTGAACTTGATGGCCTCAACTCGCAATGCTTTGTCATTGTAAATTACGCTGCCAAAGAAGTCATTATCGGAGGGACACGGTACGCCGGCGAGATCAAAAAATCAATTTTCTCGGTCATGAATCTCATCCTACCAAAGAAAGGAATCCTACCCATGCATTGTTCAGCCAATACAACCGGTGAAAATACTGCGATTTTCTTCGGTCTTTCCGGAACTGGAAAGACCACGTTGTCCGCGGACCCGAAGCGGGCTCTCATCGGTGATGATGAGCACGGTTGGGGTTCAAACGGTGTGTTTAATTTTGAAGGCGGATGTTATGCCAAACTTATCGACCTGTCACAGGAAGACGAACCGGCTATCTTTGGGACGACGCGAAGGTTTGGTACCGTTCTTGAAAACGTCGTCCTCAATGCGGAAGGCGTTCCTGACTTCCATGACATCTCAAAGACCCAAAACACCCGTGGGTCCTACCCGATTGAATTTATTGACAACCGAACCGAGGATTCCAAGGGCGGTCACCCGCAAAACGTGATCTTCCTCACCTGTGATGCCTTCGGTGTCCTACCGCCCATCTCACGACTTACGCCATCTCAGGCTGCCTACCATTTCATCTCAGGCTACACCGCTAAAGTAGCGGGAACAGAAATTGGAGTGAAGGAGCCGCAAGCAACCTTCTCAGCTTGCTTTGGCGAACCGTTCATGCCCATGCACCCCGGCGTTTACGCAGACCTCTTGTCCGAAAAGATGGCGGAACACGGCTCCACTGCTTGGCTCATCAACACCGGCTGGTCCGGTGGCGCTTACGGCGAAGGTAACCGAATGAAGATCAAGTACACACGGGCCATGCTCAACGCGGCGCTCGATGGTGACTTGGACGCAGTTGAGTACATCACCGACGGTCGTTTTGGATTTGAAGTTCCAACCAGTTGCCCAGGCGTTCCTTCCGAAGTCCTCCAACCGCGAACAACGTGGGGTGACGGTGAGGCTTACGATGCAACTGCAAACAAGTTGGCTGAAATGTTCAATGACAATTTCAAGCGATATGAAGCAGGCGTATCAGCCTCAGTAAATGCTGCTGCGCCGGCTCCTGTAGAGTAATTCCGCCTAGGGTTTGCCTCAAATGACAATGTTTTCCGGTTTGACACGTGTTGGAAACCGTTGAATTGTGCCATCAGACTCTATGAGGAACTTCTCGAAATTCCAGCGAATATCACCTGAGTATCCTTCGGCATCTGCGACTTCGCTGAGAGCCGAATAGAGACCTGTTTTCCCCTCTCCTTTCACGTCCACTTTGGCCATGAGGGGGAAATCTACATTGTATGTTCCAGCGGCAAATTCGCAAATCTCCAAGTGGGTTCCGGGCTCTTGTGCTCCAAATTGATTGCATGGAAAGCCTACTACGGTAACCTCTTCATTGGAGGCGTGAATCTCCTGAAGGCCCTCGTATTGTGGTGTTGATCCGCATGCGCTTGCAACGTTGACAACAAGCCATCGGTTGCCGCCAAGTTGACGCAATGTGGTTTGGGTTCCTTCCATTGTAGCGATTTTAATATCCAATACATCTGTCATGTTGCCCCCTCAAACATCTGCATTATCAAGATGTGGTTCAAACCTAACACAACCAAAGCCTCTTCAAGCGTGACCCGTTGGTTGGGCCATGCAAGTTCTCATGGAAACCAGTGCAGGAAACATTACGATTGACCTCTTTCACGGCAGTGCGCCCGATACAGTAGCCAACTTTGTGAAACTTGTGAATATGGGCCACTACGACGGCCTCCACTTTCACCGTGTTATTGAAGACTTCATGATCCAAGGCGGATGCCCCCTTTCCAAAGACCCCATGTCCCGTCGTGCTGGAACCGGTGGACCTGGCTGGCAAATCCCCTGTGAGCCTTCTGCTCTCGCCCTCAAGCATGACAAGCCCGGAGTGCTTTCCATGGCAAACGCAGGACGAAACACCGGCGGTTCGCAGTTTTTCCTCACCACCGTGGCAACCCCATGGCTGAATGGAAACCATGCCGTCTTCGGTGAAGTGTCTGAAGGCATGGATGTTGTCAAAACCATTGAACAATGCAAGAAACTCCCCGGCGACCGCCCTTCACAACCTCAACAAATCATCCGCTGCTCTGTCATTGGAGATTCGTACTCTTTTGGCCAAGAGTAATCCTGTTGCACCCGTAAAATACTGCCCGAGGGTTCTTCACCCAATAGGCAAGGGTCCGTCATATGCCCGTTGACGCTAAGGAAGCACTCCGACGAGCAACACTTGTTCGGAGCGACCCCTCACTTCGGGGTATATCTCGTAAGAACGGGTCATCTACCGATGGCGAATACGACTGGGAATATTACGCATCGGATGGATCAAAAATTACCGATAAAGACATCGTAAAGCGTTGGAATTCAATGGCCCTCCCCCCTGCATGGGTGGATGTTTGGATTTGTCCAAACTCCCGGGGGCACATTCAGGCGACTGGGAAGGACACAAAGGGGCGCCTTCAATACCGTTATCACCCCGACTGGATCGAGATCACTGCAGAGATGAAATACGATGATGTCGTCTACTTCGCCTCGCAGTTGCCCCGCCTTCGACGCCAAATAGAACGGGACCTTGCATCAACAAAAATGTCGCTGGAAACTGTCTCTGCCCTCGTTGTGAGGTTGATGGATTTGTACAACATTCGCGTTGGTAGTGACGAATATGCACGTTTGAACGAATCTTACGGTTTAACGACGCTGAAATCAATGCATGTCAAGTACCTCAAAGGCGATGAGGCTGAAGGAAAGCATGACGTTGTATTCACCTTCACGGGAAAGTCAAACAAAGATTGGGAGATTACGATTGAAGACGATTCTTTGGTTGAACTCATTTTACGAACCAATCGACTTGGTTGTAAAGACGCTGATTTATTCATGTATATTTCAGAAGCAGGCAATGAGGTTGACCTCAAAGCTGAACACATCAATCAATACATACGCGCAAGCAGTGGCGAAGGATTCACTGCTAAAAATTTCCGAACCTGGGCTGCAACTTCTCGATGCGCAGAACGTCTTGCATTTCTTTCAAACACGCAAGCCCCGCAGACCATGAAAAAATGGTTGAAAGCCATGCCTAATGTGGATTCAATTCAGAACATTTGGTCCGAAGGCGATTGGGAATTCCCCTCAACAGAGGCACAGCGAAGCCGTGTGATGCTCGCCGTAATCGATACCGTAGCCAATGACTTGGGCAACACCCGCTCAGTGTGCAGGTCCTCTTACATTCACCCGTGGTTCCTTGATGCATGGATGGACGGAACACTCGGAAGCGCTTGGGCGGAGGTCGCCTCTGAACGAAAGATGCAAAGCCTTTCCCCAGGGGAAAGTTCAACGCTACGATTGCTGAAAACGATTTGAAGCGTCACTTATCTTCTTAGGATGGCCGTTCCAGCCTTGTTGTATGGGCGAGATGCGGATTGAGAAGGATACGATGGGTGAACTCGAAGTGCCCGTGGACCGCTATTACGGCTGTCAAACTGCTCGTTCATTGTTAAATTTTGATATTGGAGACGATACCATGCCTGTCGGAGTCGTTCGGGCTTTTGGAATTCTAAAACAAGCAGCAGCCAAAACCAATGTCGCGTTGAAACAACTCGACCCTGAAGTGGGCGACCTTGTAATTGCTGCAGCCCAAGAGGTCATTGACGGCCAACTCAACGACCATTTTCCACTTCGCGTTTGGCAAACTGGAAGCGGTACACAATCAAACATGAATACCAACGAAGTCATTGCCAACAGAGCCATTGAAATCGCTGGAGGTGAAATGGGCTCACAACATCCTGTTCACCCAAACGACCACGTTAATCGCGGCCAGTCTTCAAACGACACATTTCCTACGGCAATGCATATTGCAGGGGCAGAAGCCTTCACGCATCGCTTACTTCCAAGTGTACGCGCCCTACGTGACGCATTGGATGCTAAGTCAACCGCTTGGGCAGACATTGTGAAAATTGGACGAACGCATCTCATGGACGCTGTACCCCTCACTCTCGGACAAGAATCCTCAGGATGGGTTGCACAGTTGGACGCTGACCTCCGGCGTTTGGATTTCGCTTTGGATGACCTGTTTGAGTTGGCACTGGGCGGAACCGCCGTAGGAACGGGGCTCAACGCTCATCCTCTCTTTGCACAAATGGTTGCTGACGAAATAGCCAACATCACTGGTCTAACTTTTTGTTCAGCAGAGAATAAATTTGCACAACTTGCAGCCCACGATGCCATCGTTGCAGCTTCTGGTGCATTGAATACCCTCGCGGTCTCGTTAATGAAAATTGCAAACGATGTTCGTTGGCTTGGCTCGGGGCCTCGGTGCGGCCTTGGTGAATTAGCGCTTCCAGCAAACGAACCCGGTTCGTCCATCATGCCTGGAAAAGTAAACCCAACCCAATCTGAAGCATTGACGATGGTTTGTTGCCAAGTCATGGGCAATCATACTGCAATTACGATCGGAGGGAGTCAAGGGAATTTTGAATTGAACGTCTTCAAACCGCTCATGATCCACAATTTCTTGCATTCGGTGGACCTGCTCACCGATGCTTGTCGAACCTTCAGGACGCGTTGTGTAGAAGGTCTAGAACCGGTAAAGGCCAACATACAATCAAATCTTGAAAATTCACTCATGCTCGTCACTGCACTCAACAATCACATCGGCTACGATAAAGCGGCAAAGATTGCCAAAAACGCTCATGAAAAGGGTTCAACCCTACGTGAATCGGCCTTGGAACTTGGATATTTGACCAACGATGAATTTGACCAATGGGTGCGGCCAGAAGAGATGACCGGCTCCTCTTGAGT
>CAXAHZ010000041.1:0-10354 GCA_963968875.1 uncultured euryarchaeote | reverse complement strand
CCAATCATTGAGAATTTGACAGTAGTGAACCCCGACCGAGTTGGAGTTGATATTTTTAACAATGCAGGTCCCCGAATAACGGACCTCTTTATCGACCAAGCGGGCCGTAATCTTGCTTTCCAAGGAGACTGGCGATATGGAATTGGACTCTCAATTGGGGCGGGCTCCACTCCAATCGTTAACAGGGCAGTGTTTTCAGATATATTGACAAGAGCGGTGAACATTTGGGGTGGGTCCGGAGGCCTTATCCAAGGGGTTACCGTTGACAATTGTTCAGGGTCCAGTTGGGCCATGGTCGCAGGGATTTGGGTTGAAGACAGCCAACCGCTTCTTACAGACATTTCAGTTGATAAATCCGATTCAGGAGTGGTCATTCGACACATCGACGATGGGGGATATACGCGAGCAGTCGTGCGCGATGCAACCATTACAAATTCAATGTATCGTGGAGTTTATGTGGACAAAAACAACCACACGAACTACACCAATTATGAGACTGCTGATTTTACCAATCTAACCATTCGTGGGACGGGAACGAGCGGCGCAACCACGGCCAACATCGGATATGCAGCGTTAGAGGTAAACGCATCAGGGGCTTGGTTTGACAATACACTGATTGAGGACTCGACTACCGTCGGAGTTCGGTTGTACTTCGTTGATGATACGACGACCTTCCGTAATCTCACGATTAGAGATTCCGGGGACCCGGGGCAAGGGCCCCATGAAGCAGGCCTTGCCGTCCGTTCGTCATTTTTTGCTCCTAACTTTGAGGGCATGGATATTTCAGGTTCGGTTGGCCCTGGAATTTCATCAACATCCGGAGGTGCAATGCAAGGGTATGATTGGACCCTTCATAACAACACCGAACAAGGATTGCTGATCAACCGTGCAACTGTGGTGGTCAACGACCTCAACCTCTATGATAATTTACAATCCGGGGCTCATGTTCTTGACTCAAGGTATGTTCACTTTGAGAATGTTACCGCAATCAACAACGGTGGAGATTCCTCAACCAATCCATTGGCAAAAAACCAAGCAGGTTTGTATTACGAAGAATCCAATGATTTGGAATCTGAATCTGGGGATGTTAGATGTAGAAACTGTGCGGTTTCAGGCTCAACAGGTTCAGGGATATATGCAGAGAATTCCGTGGATTTGTGGCTTGAGAACATAACATTGGCTGATAACAGCATTACCGCCCCAGCACTATTGATTGATAATCAAGATACAATGCCTTCGGGAGCCACCGGCCGAGTCAACATTCTCAATGCCGCAATCAGCACAGAAAGTCCTTCACAACCAGCGGCCCAGTTTCTAAGAACGGCTGCACATGTCGATGGCATGTCGTTTTCTGGAAACCACACCGGTTTGGATTGGAACGGAAACAACAACGGTAACTTTGCATCTTCCATCTCCAACAGTGAATTTTCGGGAACAGCATGCCTGAAGTTGATCGACCATCCTGGTTTAGGTGGCCAAGGGAATACAATCAGTGCTTCGTGCTCGGGATATTTGCAGTTGACGAACAGTCAAGTGAATTGGTCTGGCCTCAACGACGTAACAGGGGCTACCGTAATTCAATTGGATAGCGCCTCAGACCTCCACCTCCACCAACCCACCAATATTGACCTCACATCGGCTTCAATTCTCGGTTCGGCAACCGTTGATGTTGCTTGGGACCTCACTGTTTGGGTTGTGAACAATTTTACCAACGGGATTCCGAGCGCAAGTGTTGACGCCACGTTTTCTAACTTTGAGCCGACCGTCCAAGAGTATACCAATGACCTTGGCTACGTCTACCTTCCAGATTTCGTGGGTCAGCGCTGGACCTCAACTGGGGCTTCAACTTCCAATTCAATAACGATACAATGTGCTTACGACAGCGTTACCAACTCTACGAGTGCAGTTCTTGACCAAAACCGTTTCATTAATTGCCTTTTACCGCTTGATAATCAAGCACCGTTCCTTATGTGGGCAACTCCTGAAGATGCCTCTATTTATCCGTCCAATTCCGAAGTTATCTTTGATGCCAATGAATCATGGGACCTTGACGACGATGAACTTACGTTCGCCTGGACGAGTAATATCGATGGAAACATCCTGTCATCGTGTGCGGGGTCAGGAGATCCGGTGTGGAATCCAAGTGCTGGGGTCCCGTTCATCGTCAACTCGAACGATGTTTGGGGCTGTACTCTCTCAGACGGGATTCACCTCATCACCTTGGAATTATGCGATGAAACAGGACAATGTGTTTCTCAAAGTCGTACGATTGAACTGGTGAATCTACCGCCTGTGTTGGTGGTTGATTTTGAACCTTCATTGAATCCATGGAGTGAATTGATCATGCCTCAAACCGGTACGGTCAATATTTCAACAAATGGAACATACGACCCTGAAGGAGACCCAGTCGCCTGTACCATTGAATTTGTTGGCTACATCATTAATGACATTGGTTGGGATGGAACCTACAATTGTCCTGAGACGCTAACTTATACTTTTGACCACACCACCGAATCGCCACCCGCTTCCTTTGAATTAAGGGTTAAAGTATGGGATGAAATTGGAAACAATGCAACCCGGTCTGTTGATGTGATGCTTTACAATGAATTACCAGAACCTGTATTTGAGGTTCAACGTCAAGGAAATGCGAGCCAGGAACTTGTTACGTTGGACGGCACCTCTACGAACGACCCTGAGGGCGATGAGATGACGGTGACCTTTTCTTCCAGTCTTGACGGTATTTTAGGCGAATTAAACAACGGTTCTACATCGTGGAGCGGTTATCTCTCAAGAGGCGTTCATACCATCACAATGCAGGTGACTGATGATAGAGCTGAACATGTCAATCAAAGCAGGAGTTCATCAGCATTGATTACGGTTGATAATTCACTGCCCATTGTTGTGATTGAGACGCCTTCATTGACGACCTTTGATTCATCAGAACTGATCAAATTCTCGGCAAATGGCTCGGGAGATTTTGATGCAGCATGTGACACTTTCCCTGTTGAAGGAACATGGCATTGTGCCCCGTTCTCACCTTATGGGGGCTCTGAATTCTTAGTTGTAACTTGGACCAGTAATCTTGATGGCCGCTTGACTCCAGAAGGTGAAGACTGGTTGATGTTTGAATCACGACTGAGTCCTGGGACACACCTTGTGACGCTCAGTTTGGATGATGGCATTCACGACCCGGTTATAGCAACCGTAGGGCTGGAGGTTGTACCATCAGCACCCGTTCTTGGATTAGTAAGCCCTGTCAATGGCTCCAGCCACCCCTCTTCCGCGGTCTTGATGCTCGATGCTTCGGAAAGTACAGACTTTGACAACGACAGCTTTGTCCTGACCTTACGAACTTCTCTGGAAGACGATCCGTTACTGGTTCAGGTATCGCCTCTTGAATCCCATCAAATCAATTTGCGCGCTGGATACCATGTTCTCACGGTTACACTCGAGGACGAGACTGGAATGTCTCGTGATGAGACATTTACACTGACGATCAATGAATCCGGCCCGACTCTAAACCTGATTTCTCCAGAAAACCGTCAATCCATCTTACCAGGTGGCGTTGTCTTGTTGGAAGAAGCATCATCTGATGCGGACAACGATCTCATAACGCGAGAGTGGCGCCTTTGGTCTGACGACCGAAGTTTCCCGGAGATTGTCTCCACGAGTTCAATTGAAGAACTTACAGGGCTATCTCCCGGCGAATACCATCTCTCACTTTACATCGAAGACTCCCAAGGGAACTGGGAAGAAGAACATGTCAACATCACCATCCAGTCCAGCCTTCCTTCATTTGACCGCGAATCGTTGGTCTTGAGTGATATCACCTTCCCGGCAGGAGAACTTTCTGCCCTCAATATCTCAATTCGTCTTGATGATGCAGACGGTACCACGAAAGATGTGCGAGCAAATTTGACACATAACATTCAGCAGTGGGAGATTAACCTCACTGATATGGACGGAGACGGTGTTTGGGAAGGAGTTCTCAATTGGCGTCCCGAAGAAACAGGTCGTCCGAGTTTGAAATTAATCGCAAGGGACGGTGAAGGTCAAAGTGCCAGCGTTGACATTGTTACGCGCACATTAACGGTTGAGGAAGTGGAACCGGACCAACGAGCTCTGTTCCTCGCCCTTGGAACAACGAGTTTCCTTGGAATAATCGGACTACTCGCTTTCATGATAACTCGTCGCCGTCGCGCCATGGCAGAAATAGACCTCATCGCATCTTGGGATGCTTTCAGGGCCCCGGAACCTCAAACTACTGAGGACCGAGGTCCGCTTGAATCAAACATCATGGATGGGACTGAAGAAGTTCAATCAGAACTGGATGAATCAATGTGATTGATTCACTTCTTTTGCTCAGGAAGATCGCCTTTCGTTGAATCGGGGTTTTGCTCACGTCCACCCCAGGGAGTTCGGGTTTTATTGAGGCCTACTCGGCGGGCAAAAAGGAACTTCAGGTTTTTCCATCCATCGCCCCAAGTGTGAATTTCTGCTTCACCAACACGCGGGCGATATGGAACTGAAATTTCAACTGCTTTTTTCTTCCCAAGGTGACGTCGGGTAATGATTTTCATTTCCTCGCTCAAGGGCATCCCATCGTTAGTGGGGCGCAAGCGCTCATCATCAAAAATAGATTTCTTGAACACCCACATTCCCGATTGAGAGTCTTTGACGCCGTATCCAAATAAGAGCCGTGCGGTAAACGATAAAACCCAGTTTCCGAAATTATGTAGGCCTGACATCGAACCGTCTTCAGCAAGGGACAATCGGTCGCAGGTTATGAATTCTAAATCGTCATCAATGAGTCGCTTAACAAGTTCGGGAACAAGTTCCGCAGGATAAGTACAATCCGCATCCATGGTGACAATGATGTCATTTGAAGCAACATCAAAACCGGTCCGATATGCTCGCCCGTAGCCTTTTCTGTCTTCGAGGTGAACGCGAATATCTTTCTCAAGAGCGATTTCTCTGGTCCTGTCTGAAGAGTTCCCATCAACGATCATGATCTCCAGATCTTTGCACCATCCACGTGGTATTGCATCAATGGTTGGCCCTAAGGCTTCTTCTTCGTTGCGTGTGGGTAGAATAACCGTGACGGTCACGGGCAACACATCGGCCATGGTCCTCCCACTGCTGGGGTGGATTTGAAAGGTTTGGCAATATTTTCAGCAGAAATACGCCTATCTTCAATGACATTCAAATGTCCGGTGTTCTTGGTTGTATTGATGCACATTGCCATGGTCTCCGGCGAATATCCACCTCGTTGGGGTGGAATCGGTTCGGTTGTGTTCCACCTCGCAGGGCATCTCGCCGAAAGAGGTCATGATGTTACGATCATTACACGCACTCACAAAAGGCGCACACCAAGCCAACGCGGCGTAAGTGTACTCCACGTGCCTTGGCTCAAAGCACCGATGGCTTTCACCCGCTCCTACGGTAAACACGCTCTCTCCACGCTGAAGCTTCTTCATTTGGAAAAGCCAGTTGATGTTGTCCATACCCTTCTCCCCTTGGTCAGTTGGAAACGAAGTGAGTATGAATGGGTGGAAGAAAACATCGCTCCGGTTGTTTCAGCATTAAATGGCAGTTGGATTGGTGAGCGAGAAGGCATGAAACTTGCTGCTCGCCATAAGGAGGCTGCAACTTGGAAGAATCCCAACGACCTTGCGATTTTACTCACCGCCAAGCATTATGCGAAATATGAGCAGGCGGGCATCGAGGGATCGAGTGTTAGCGTAGCCATTTCCGAATCAACTCGTCGCGAATTTGAGCAATGGTATCAGCCCCCGGAGGAATGGGATTGTGAGACGATACTCTACGGTGTTGACCATCAAGTATTCCGTCCAGTCAATCATGATAATGAAGAAGATCATTTGGCGTATGAATCCATTCGTACTGCTTATGGTGCTGCAGATGAAGCAGCTCTTATCGGTAAGGCTGAGACGAAAACTCCCCTTCTCCTTGCCGTTGGTCGCTTAGTTGCTCGAAAAGGCCATCTTACTCTACTACGAGCCATGCCCGAAATTGTCAAAGCACACCCCGGGGCGAAATTGGTGATCATCGGCCGGGGTCACATGAGGAAGACATTGTTACGTCAGGCAAAACGTCTGGGCGTTGGAGATGCAGTATCCATCCAGCCTGGCATGGATTTTGACCGCTTAGCCCTCCATTTCCGTTCAGCTGATTTGGTAATCTATCCTTCATATTACGAGGGTCAGGGGCTCATTCCATTGGAATCCTTGGCCAGTGGAACTCCAGTTGTGACGGTCAATCAGGCACCTCTGACGGAAATGATTGACGAAACGGTTGGGGGTTTGTTTGATTGTGGAGACCCTGAGGACCTCGCTCGGAGTGTTATTGAATCCTTAAATGAGCCCGAACGCCGTCAGCATCAAGCTGAACTGGGCCGTGAGCGCGTTCTCAACATGTACACCTATGAGCATAATGCTGAGGCTTATGAAGAAATTTACATGCGCATGCTTCGTGATTAAGCCTCTGAGAGCGTAACGAACCTCGTGGTGGTTAGAGCGGAAGGTCATTATTGGACGAGCGATTGGATAGGGCCATGCAGACCAAGGCTTTCCTTCTGGCTCTCCTTGTTGCGACGGTTTCGTTGTCCGGTTGTTTCGGAGAAGAAATCGAGAAAGCAGCCGCACCTGAAGCCGAGGTGGAGGACATGAGGACCTTTGTCACTGACAAATACGGTATGCCCGTGCAAGACGCACTTGTGGACATGGAGTTCATGTTCAGCGATGTTGGCGAAACCGGTAAGGAGCCCAGCATTGGTATTACCTCAAGCGGTTGTATCTTTTTCATTGCCATGGAGAAAGTCATGAGGTCCTGCGATGGCGGTGTAACATGGGAAGAAACTCAAGACCCAATACAATGCTCTCCAACGACCAGCGACCCATACGGTTGGGTTGACCCAATCACAGACCGAATCTTCAACGTACAAATGATAGGTTTGGAAACTTCATGGATTTGCTGGAGCGATGACGATGGCGAGTCTTGGTTAGGTAACCCGCATGATTCGGGAACGACTCCAATCAACGACCACATTAAATTGGCCAGTGGCCCATGGACAAATTCAGGATACGGCGCTCTTGGTTCACTTACCACAAATTTTTATGAAACAGCCGTCTATTATTGTTACAATAAACTTGCAGGCATCTTCTGCTTCACGAGTTTTGACGGCGGTGCTACATTTGAGGCAGGCGGTCAAATCATTGGACTCGCAACAACCAATGGAGGCCTGCACGGGGCTATTTCAACTGCTGCTGATGGAACCGTATACGTCACCCCAAGAGTCGAGACCCCTACGGTAATTGTCTCAAAAGACAATGGATTTTCTTGGTTTGAGCAAACCATGGGTCAAGATGTCGGAACACCAAACCCCAGGAAAAACTCCGAGGTTTCCACCGATACCGATTCCAATGCTTACCATATATGGACTGGAGGAGATGAAGGAATCTACATGTCAAGGTCCACAGACTCTGGGGAAAGTTGGGAACAAGAGAGTATTCGCATCTCCCCCAACCAGGTGATTTCCACAGTATTCCCGCAAACCGATGCAGGTGACCCGGGAAGAATCGCCATAACGTATCTCGGTAGCGAGAATTCAGAGATGCTCAATGAATCCAATCTTGATGGTAGTCCTTGGGATGGTAATGCACATTATGCTCCTAACAATGCAACATACCATCTTTACATCACGTACAGCTTGAACGCTCTGGACGATGAACCAATCTTCCATACCTACCGAGTTACAGATGACCCAGTTCAAATCGGTTCAATCTGTCTGAACTCAGGGGATTGCAGGGATATTGGCGGCTCAAATCGCAATCTATTGGATTTCAATGATCTGCACATCGATCGTGAAGGAAGGGTATACGTTGCTTTTGCAGATGGATGTACGGGGGATTGCGCAACAAACGGCAATTCTACCGCAGAGAATTCTCGAGACGGGCGCGGCTCGGTATACTACCTCGCAAATGGGCCAAGCCTTTACGCGGAAAAAGGTGAACTTTCACCCCTTGTTTGATATCACTTCATGCGGAAGGTCATTATCCCAATGACGGTTCGCAGTTATTATGCAGCTAAGGGCATTGTTTCTCTCCTTGATGGTAATGACGCTCTCATTATCGGGGTGTTTTGGGGAAGAGGAAGTGAACGAGGTTGTTCAGGAATCAACTCCTTTTGATTTACTTCCAAGTACAACAACTTGGTATCATTATCCCGGTGGTGTCAATGCCACCAACGCTTCAATTGGATTTGCAAATCTAACCGGTAATTCAACGCCTTACCCCGCTTTAGGGACTTATTTTGGAATTGGAGATACAACCTTTGAACCGACTCTTGGCGTCACATCAACCGGAGGAATTCATTTCTCATCCTTTGGAGGGGCAGGCAGCGGGACAATGGTCTACACTTCCATGGACCAAGGTCAGACCTGGAATAACATGGGTCCATTTAATCCGGTATTCCCTGTGACAGATGTTGGTCAAGTTCCGTCTTCAAACGACCCCTACATTTACGTTGATAAATGGACGGACAGGATCGTCAAATTCGATATGCACGCCTTGACCGCTATGTTCGTTGAGTATTCTGATGATGACGGGCAAACATGGTCACTGCCTTTTTCCGCTGAGGGGTATTACAGCCCACAAGACCACCAATCGATTGCCTCGATGCCAGATGTTGACGGTATTGGGCTCTACGATACAATCTATGTGTTTTGCATCAACACTGGGAGCTCAGCAGCAGGCCCCCAATGTTCCCGCTCACTCGATGGAGCCCATACATGGGACATCCAACGCCCAGGGTATCCAACAGATACTGCGCAATGTTCAGGATTGCACGGTCATCTTGCCGGATCAAATGATGGCGCCATTTACCGAGGAAACCCCTCCTGTGATGGCCCTGCCGTATACCGTAGCGTAGACGGAGGTTATTCATGGACGGAGCATACCATAACGACAGATGTGCCAATGCAAGATGGATGGCACAGCCACGAAGTTGCAGTTGGTACCGATGAAGCAGGGAATCTCTTCGCCTCGTGGATCAGTATCGACCACATGCCTTGGATGGCTTACTCCCGAGACCAAGGCAATACTTGGTCAGAACCGATGATGGTCGCACCCCCCGAAGTCACCGAAACTGGCTTCCCAACGATTTTTGCTGGTGATGAAGGGCGTGTCGTTGTTGGTTACATAGGTGAAAATGTCGATAACGGTGGATGGTCAGGATACATGTCTGTAATGACGGATGCCTTTGCAGATAACCCCCTTATTACGTCGGTTGCGGTAAATGTTGCAGAAGACCCGTTGGACTCAACAGATGACTGCGGTAATGTCCGCTGCGGTGGATTTGGCGACTTCATTGATGTTGAAATTGATGACGAGGGTCGACCTTGGATTGCACTTGCCCACAACGTCAATGGAGAACTCGGAATTGTTGGAACCTATGTCTATGGCCCTTCCTTATACGGTGATTTGCGTCTGCTTCCAGAGATTACTGCCGGTGGACCTGGGACGTTGTGATGGCATGGCCGTTCTGAACCTCTGGTCGTTGTCACATCTGTTGATTTGGTTAACTGCAGGTCGCTGGACTCAGCTTCGTTGGCCGTTGTTCGTATTTTTATCACTGGCCTGGGAATGTTTTGAATGGGCCATCGACGGGCAGAAGTGGGCTTCATTTGCAGTAGAGCCGCTTGAGAATAAAATCTCAGATGTTGCAGTGAACATCATAGGGTTTTGGCTAGGTTCTCGTTTGCGAATTGATCCAAGGGATTCTATCACCCTGGACTCTTCACTCAAGAACTGAACAAACGGGCCTTGACTTTACGCATGTTGAGTCGGGCCCCGAGCAGCAGTTTACGCCACAGGGAAAGTCGCACTGGATGGCTGAATACGTCACCAGACCTTCGGACGATTTCATTCAAGATTGATTGATATGCATCGGCCATGATTTGAGGTTGTACTCTAGCACGAGCGTCCAAGTATCCAAACAGATGATTTGCTGAGGAGCGGTGTCGCTTAATCATCTCAACATATTCGATAATGAAGCCGCGCCATGACGGTGACTTTGCTACATTGGACTGCCGCAAATCATGAATTGAGATGTTGTGAGATGCGAGTATGTCCAGAGGGAGGTAAATCCGTCCACGCTCCATGTCTTCGTTGATGTCTCTTAAGACGTTGATAAGTTGCATTTGAATTCCCAAATCTATAGCGTGTAGACGTGCTGCTCTATCTTCATATCCATAAATTTCAATCAGAATAAGGCCAACGGCAGATGCAACTTTGTAACAGTAGGAGCGAAGTTCGTCCCATGTTTTGTTTTGCACGGG
>CAXAHZ010000040.1:0-10451 GCA_963968875.1 uncultured euryarchaeote | reverse complement strand
TGAATGCGAACGTCAACTTCAACTTCGCCTGAACGAAGGATTGGACCGTTGATGGGCATCAAACGGTAGCAGCGTTACCAAAGGAATAGGTCCTCATGCCAGCGTCTTGGTAGATTTGTGGCATGACCCCGGTTGTTCCGTAGTGGTATAGGGCAACAACAGCAACCTGTTCTGCAGCATTCACGCAGGCGATCAACAACGCAATGGCAATGGCGCCAAAGATGAGGCCGAATGGACCTACTGCAAATACCAATGCGATGGTAATGATGACGATAGGAATACCAATCAAGATGGCAATCAAACCAATTCCGAGTCCGGAAGTGATTTGCTCTCCCCATGTCTTGAAGAACATGTTCTTGCTTGAACTGAGGCTCTCTCCAACGCTCTTGCCCTCAATAATCATGTAGGGGAGCATGAAGAAGGTCATCACGAACCAAGCGAGTCCACCAATCAAGTGGACGATGGTTGCAAGAACTTTCATTGCATCGTTATCACTGCTGCGAGCCGCGCCTTCAAGCATCTTGAGCAAGAGCCCAACGGTCCCAGCGATGATTCCCCACAGAATGATGATGGGAAGTCGGCTTATTGCAGCACTGAATCCGTCAGAAAACGATGGGTCTCCACCCGAAAGGCGGATGTTTGCATTGGCCACAATGGCACAATTCCAAAACACAACGACGATGCTCACTATCATGTAACCCGCAAACGTAAATCCAAGATAAGCAGGGGTTGCTGCGCCTTCTGAGTCTATGGCCCAAGACATCTCTAAGATCGATGGAATGGCAATCGCAACAAATGAGGCCAAGCTCATCACACCTGCGATAATCATGTACACCATGAGTTCAGGGTCTTTCCTGACCACGCTCATGCTCAGTTTGCTCATTTGCCAGCCGCGTCCAATGGTTGCGAAGAATCCCATGACCCTTCCGAGGCTTCCTTGCTTTAATTCAGTTTCTCCGACTTTGACGCTGATGGAGGGCTTCAACCGCCAAAACACTGACGGCTACTTGGAGGTTGTACGATGGTACGAAGCCGTCCATGGGCAGTTTGACAACAGCATCGCTGGCATCCAAAACTGCCTGACTTACGCCGTGGCGTTCGGCTCCAACAACCAGAAGAACGTTTCCTGTCAAATCCTCATCCCAAGGCCCGTGTGTCCCGATGTCTTCGGCCGCAACAATGCGAAAGCCGTATTCCTTTGCACGGGCAAGCAGTTCCTCGGTTGTGGTGTAAATGACAGGGATAAATCGGTCTGCGCGCATGCTCGCTCTGCGTATCGTACGGCGTTCTTCATGGGTTTTTATCACGTTAAGCAGCACAGCGTCCGCTCCTGAAACCTCTGCAGTCCGGATGGTGAACCCTAGGTTTGTAGAATACTCCACGCCGTCAAACAACCACACGCATCCGCCCGCTTTCATCACGTCTTCAAGCGTCTCGTGTTGCTTTCGTCCAGTGAGAGCAAGGGCGACTTGGGCGCCATTTGCAGACATTCTCCAAAGGTCGTTTGTAGAACCTTCTTCAAGAGGAACATCAAGTTGCTCACACAGGCTTCGCAGTTCCGCAGTATCGTGTTCTCGGTCAACCAAGACCCGGTCAATGGAGACCCCACTGTTCAGGGCTTCCATAACGGCAGACAATCCTGTGATTTGGCCAGCCATGCTTTAGGGTAGAGCGGGATGCTCAAGAGGCTAACCCCTCTGGCAAGAGCATGGCGAAACAACACGCTCCCCGTTTTTTGGCTCAGGTTGAGGCAGCAAGAGCGGTCATCCCTGAATGCACTCCCAAGGAACTGAGCCTCATGCTCAATGACGGACAATCTTTGCTTGTCATCGATGTCCGGGAGCGGCATGAATTTGAATCCGGCCACCTTGAAGGGGCCATTCACATTGGTAAAGGCGTGCTTGAACGAGATATAGAAAAGCAGAATGTTGCTGATGACGCCCGAGTGGTGCTGTATTGTGGTGGAGGGTTTCGCAGCGCTTTGGCAGCGAAAGCACTTCAGGACATGGGGTGGGAAAACGTCTCATCCTTGTGGGGCGGATGGCGTGGAATTCAAGCAGAAGGGTTACCAATTTGGAACCCTTAGTCCTCTGCATCGCGTGGGCAGACTCATAAAGGGGAGTTTTGTCGGCAGGATGCTGAGAAGCGTAGGTGGTTATGATGGCTCAAGGTTTGTACCAACATGTTCGTTCAACTTGGAAGCGTCCAAAGGATGCACTGCCCCACATGTACCGTCAGGCTCGTATGGCTCAATGGCGCCGTGAACCCGTCAACTGCCGCATTGAGCGCCCAACCCGTCTTGACGCTGCTCGTCGGATGGGATACAAAGCCAAGCAAGGTGTTGTCCTGATTCGAACCCGTGTCCGCCGAGGTGGACTTCGTAAGGGTAAGATCCACATGAAGCGCAAGCCATCCAAGGCCGGTATCTCCAAGATTACCATGGCCAAGAACACTCAGCGAATCGCTGAAGAGCGTGTTGCACGTCACTTCCCCAACCTGGAAGTTCTCAACTCATACTGGGTTGGCCAAGACGGAAAGCACAAGTTCTTCGAAGTCATCATGCTCGACACCCACCACCCAGCTATCGTTAACGACAAGCAACTTGGTGTGTTTTCCCGTGCAAACGGCAAGACAGCCCACCGTGGACGTGCTTACCGAGGAAAGACTTCTGCTGGTAAGCGAGGCCGAGGATTGCACAAGAAGGGTAAGGGCGCAGAGAAGTTGCGACCGTCCCTCAAGGCAAACCTCAACCGCGGCAAGTGAGCCACCCAACATTGCTGACCTTTGGTCAAATTTTGTACCGTTGAGCCGTTGCTTTATTGACCCTAGCCGATAGTGGAGTGACATGGTGCAAGGTGAAGAGGTCATGTCCCGGTGGTCCGGGCTTGAAGTCTACTTGCCGACAGGAAGGAAACTCGGTACCGTTTATGACGCTGTTATCGACACGAATTCACTTCACTGCACACACCTGTTTGTCCACAATACTCCTGAGGACCTCGTAGAAGGGAAATTGCATGTTGCTGTACCGTGGCGTTGGGTTCGCGCCATCGACGAAGTGGTCTTGTTGCGTTGGTTTCCTCCTACGCCGATTCCAATGAACTCTTGAGGTGGCGAGCATGGGATTTGACGTTCACGTTTTGGGAACTGCCTCGGCTCGTCCAACCAACCGTAGGGATGTCAGTGGGAGCGTAGTAAAGGGTCCAGATGGCATCGCAGTCATCGATTGTGGCGAAGGCTTTCAAAGCCGTTTTTCCCATCAGCGTAAGATGCTAAAACAACATGAGAAAGGAACGACGCTCAAACCACGAAACGTGGACGTCTTGTTGTTTACCCACGGGCATCTGGATCATACATGGGGCGCTTTACCTTGGATGCAAACCATGAGCCTTGACAATCGAGACAAGCCGCTTCTCATCATTGGGCCAACATCGGCGGGGGTTCTGGATGCTCTTCTCAACAACGAGAAATTACCCATGGACACGCATCCTTCCGACCTCGCCCGCCAATGGCAAAGTTGGCATTCCCTCGGCGCAAACAGCGACGGTTTGTCGTTTGAAACCCGATGGATTTTAGGGTGCGTGGATGCAAAGCGTTGGATAGAATTGGATTCCCAAACGGGAACGGCTGTTGCTCTGGACGGTATGCCTCAACCCAAAGGATGGAATTCATGCAAAGTCAAGCCATGGCCAACCCACCACTCGGTCCCTTCCTATGCTTGGTCCATTGAACAGGTGGAAAAGCGAGGTAAGTTTGACCGCTTACGAGCAGCAGAACTACGTCTCGATGAAGGCCAGCGAAAACGTCTCTCCAGTGGACAAGACGTCACGCTAGAAAACGGGACAATTCTGGCTGCTGAATCGTTTAGAAGTCAGCCCGGGAAAGCCTTGAGTGTTATCCTTTCAGGGGATACAGCGGAGGCCGCGCCTGGACTTCTTCAAGCACCCACTCCAACCTTACTCGTTCATGAGGCGACCTTCCTTGAGGCCCAACAAGACAAGGCAGACGAACACCTGCACTCCACGATTGGGGGTGCGGTACGAACAGCACAACAAATGGGTGTAGAACATTTGGCCCTCACGCATTACAGCAGTAGAATCAAGGAATTGGGCACGGTTGGTAGCGAGGTTGAAACCGGAAACTCGCCCCTCCAAGTAGTGGCTCTAAGCGATGGCGACCGTCTTCGGGTTGATGATGACGGTTCTGTGAAGCATCTTGCCTCTCATGAAGATGGTTGGGACTGGCGAAACATGGCACCCAATCGTTGAAGAGTGAAACGCCCATCCTCCATTCATGCGCTCATGTGTTTTGGTCTTCCTGTTGCTTTCAGCGGCCTGCATCCCGCTCACTACGGCCGGGGCAGAAGGGCGCGCCAGTCCAAACTGTCTCACGCAGACCATTGATAACCTCGCACCTACCATCGATATCGACCCTGGTGTTTGCGCCATTATTGACTTGGGTACGCTTACGCCAGGGGATGTTTATGCCGTTGATCTGGTTATTTTAGATGATGAATTGGACGTCTTATTCTTCGATGAAAATACGATACAGCCCTATGAATTAGGCCAGTCCTATCGCTCGGTTATCGAATCACCAGCCTCCACTGAATATGCTTTGGGGGGGTATGAATTCCACTGGGCAGTTCCACCTTCCATTCAGGCAAAGAAATGGTACATGGTCTTGGATAACCTCGCCCACGACGGCGATGCAGGAGAAGGAGATCAAGGAGGAATTCGGGCTAAGGTTTCAGCCTCCGTTGCTCCGCTTCAGCAGACCTATTGGACACCTTACAACGACTTAGTAGCCGTTGATCAAGACGATTTTTCGATTCTCCTTTCCGGTGATGATTTACGTCTTGATGCGGGCACAACCGTTGTCGTTTCTGCTTGGGATCTTGAGTTCATCGGGGATGTTTACTTGCAAACCCGTTTGATGCATCAACGGTATGAGTTAGGTGCAGTGGGCGTCCAATACATCGATGGAGGTGCTCTTCAAACCATTGACGTTCCAAAATCAGTAACATGGATGGTCCCCAGCGACCTTGATGGCGAAGAATTGTTGTTGGTCGTGGACAATACGGACGTCCCACTTGGAGGAGGTAACGGCACCCAAGACCTCCGACTGTCAGTACGCATTGAACTTGCACCTCCTCTGGTACCGAAAGTCATCAACAACAAGAGTTCTACCGTTTCCATCGGAGAACAAATCCAACTTGACGGTTCTCAAACACCGAACCGTCTCGGGCAAATCGCAACAATGAGTTGGGATTTTGACGATGCAGCTGATGCTGATGATGATGGAAACAACACCAACGACGGCGACGGCACCGGGTTCGTCGTTTCCCATTCATGGTCGACTCCTGGAGTCAAAACGGTGACCGTGACGACAACATCGCCAACAGGTGAGCAGGGCTCAAAGTCGTATGAAATCACGGTGATTGACACCCAAAACCCTGTGGCTCGTATCGTTTCAACAGGAACACCAATTTCAGAAGGTTGGAAAACAGACCGGAGTGTTGGAATTTCAATGAATTGCCTCTCCAGTTCTGATGATGACGCAGTTTCATCGTGCCTTTGGAATTTGGACGGTGTAGTGGTTGGAAACGATACAACGCTCCCCTTACTCTGGGACGGCATTGGAGTCTACGAACTCACACTTACCGTCACCGATGCTGCGGGTAATTCCAACACCACCTCTGCAACGATTCGTTCCATTGACCCCACGATTCCTGCCTTTAACAGTTCATTGCTCGCAGATTTCCCAGACGATGTCTATGCGGGTGACAGTTATACATTCCTTGTGGACGTGACCGATGCTTACGATAGTTCTACGTCGTTAAGGGTGCATTGGGACCTTAACCCAACCAAAGATTCGGATGGAAACGGGGATGCTCGTGATGACCCCGACATGGTTGGTCTTGAGCCCAAAATTGCCTTTGACAATGCCGGAACCCGTAATATCGTTGTAACCGTTTTTGATGCTTCAAACAATTCTGCTTCCTATGCCTTCAAGCTTCAAGTCAATACTGCGCCATCCACTGCAGGCCTTGCTGGTCCAGCCATGATGGTATTGTTTGTTCTCTGTTTAACGGGAGCAGTATCAGTTCTAGGGTTCCGTTCATGGCAGCGAAGACTGGCGGTTGAATTGTTAACAGGTCGTGGACTCAATGAAGATGAAGCAATGGGTCACATTGGAATGGTAGCCCAGCGCAGAAAGATTTCATTGTTTGCTAAAGCACCTGAAATTGCAGGATTGGACCAAGGCGAAATCAAATCTAAAAACGATACAGAAGCGGACGCTAAGGCAGCTGAAATGGAAGCCCTATACGGCTCATCACAGCAAACAGCCGACCCCAATCTCTCCTTTGCTCCACCGGCAGTATACCAGCCACAAGAGATGTCTCAGGGCAGCAATCAAGCAGCGATTGAAGCAGCATCGTTATTTGATTTGGAGCCAACACAACCCGTTGCATCAACAGAGACAATGGCCGTTCTTTCCGATTTACTTGATGATGAAGAATCCAGGCCTGTCGAGGCTGCTCTTCCCGAACACTCTGATGTCGAGTCTCAACGCTCAGTGGTTGAGTTGCCACCGATCATCATGGAGCCTGAGCCGATTGCAAAACCCGTTGAACAACCGATTTCCGGAATCAACGTCCGACATGCATGCAGTTCCTGCAATGCAGTGTTTGAAATCGATATGCCAGTTGGAGTTCAAACCGCAATTGTAGGGTGCCCGAGTTGTGGAATTGACCAAACCATCAACGCTTCTTCTTCCACCCAATAACGTGCAAAGAACTCCGGTTTGTATGAGCAAACCGGCGAATGCTTCCTAAAGGATGACGCACGACCCAGTCACATGGATGAGAAGGCTACGCGAGTTGTTCGTGCCGGCCTCCCGCAGTCTGGAGACCCAAGAAAGGCGGCTTTATTCCTCGTGGTCGTGATGCTGTTGTCCCTCATGCAACCGGCTTCTGCGGATGCAAACGTTGCTCAGGATGATTTTGGAGTTCTCGATGCCCTCGCTGAAACACTTGAATCACGTTCGGATTCGAATGAGGAACTGGTGGCGATAAACGGTGCACAAGAATCCTTCGCTATTCTAGATGCTTCAAAGCGTCCGGTCCAAAGCGGTGATGCGCTAGCAGATGCTGAAAGTTATCTGAACCAAGTTGAACTCCGCGACACGTCCCCCCTCATTGAAGACCATCCACGCCCCTACAATTTCCTAACCGACCTGGCGACCAGTCCCGACGATTGGCCTTACAACCTCTGGGAAACACTGTTTTCAGTTGAAAATCTCGGCATTGACAATCTATTGGGAATTGGTATCAACACCTATGCAATATACATCAATTTCACCTCCCGCAACAACGGCCCATCTTACGAGGCATGGGATTCTGGCACGTTTACAGGGGAACTTCTTGTCGGCACGGATCTCGTTCTGTTCAGAAACTATGTTGACATTGACGGAGACGGTACAGATGATCTCTCGGTCGCCCTCACGATTGAAGGCCTTACGACATTTAACGAAGGATGGGGCGTAGAGTTTGGCGATGGAGTCATTCCGGTTATTGAGGAGATTTGGCTTCGTCCGACCTTCCAGTGGAACGTTGAAGCGCTCAATGAAAACGACCCGTTGTGGGATGAACTTGAACATCTTGAAGTATCGCTGATGAAGGGTCTTGCATTCGACGTCACGCTTTCAAATTCCGAATCATATGCCATTGTTATCGATACGCGATTCACCCAACCTCCTCACGATGTCACCTTGGGAGTGGGCATTCAGAAAATGACGTTCGCCTTGAACGCCCTATATACTACGGTTGGCCAGTTGGGCATAGACCTTCTAGGTGGGCAAGTCAACTCAAGCGACCTTTCCCTCACCAGCGTTTCGGCTCCCTACGCAGTGCGGCTTGCCAACCCCAATGCGAATGGAGCCCAGAAACAGACCGATTGCAGTCAAACATTCAACTACGACCCTGCCACGGATGGCGACGCCAAAAGCAGAGAACACAAATGCAGTATCGGCATAGGCATCGGTTACGTCCATTTCGGAGAAGTTCGTAGCGACGGCACGGTTCCGATTCTTGAAGTGGCTTATCTCGATGTTGGGTTTCATCCTGAAAAAGGAGAAACCTTACTACCGAGCGAGGTCGACTTAACCCTCCGTAACGATAACTACGGCCAAAATTCCTTTGATACTGTGGAATTGTACTCTGATGTTGGCATTGATGTTTATCTCCACTACTTTGAAGACCGTTCCAATGTCCCTGAAGGGGACAGTCCGTTTGGAAACATTACCGATTCGCGTATTTGGATCCGTGGCCTTCCTTCCGATTCACTCCATGAGGACGAGATCAATGCCATTTTCACAATGATCGGAGAGGCTCCAGGCTCTGCAAATCTGCCAGGAGAGATTCCAGAACGTTTGTCTTTCATCGTTGCTATCAAGAATTTCACAGGGGACCAAACCAACAATGTCAACGACCCGACATTACCCGTTAACCCCGCCAGTCCCCCGAATACACTTCTTTTGATTGCCGGAACAGAATCCATTGATTCCCTTGATTTCATTTCAACGTTCAAACGAGGAGGATACGTCGATGACAGTTCATCAATGCTCGTACAGGTGGTTGATGTTCCCAGAGTGATCGTGATTCAAGGCAGTTTCCTCATCCCTTCCAGCGGGACAAGCCGAATCAATTATGACAACCCTAATTTGAATTCAATCGCCCAATTACTGGACAATGCATTGCTCACGGTTATCGAAGTTGTCTTGGACATCGGGACCATCCTCAACGGACTTCCTAACGCGGTTGTAGGCACGGCTGGCTCAACCGGTGGCGAAGTTGATATCCGTTGTTTTAACCAAGTAAAGAAGAGCCTCCCGACGTCTCAGCGAGAGATCATGTATCTTGGGGAAATGTCGTTTGCTTTGGCCAGCAGTCCACAACCATGGTTGCCCGAAATGGATCACATATTGCTTTCCGAAGATACCAATATCGAAGTTGTCAATGGACGACTTGGGCCGCAAGACCCCTTAGTACCCGTCGCGATGAGCATGCGAATAGGAGGTATCTCCAATGTTCGCCATTCTTTTGACCCCGTTAACGAAGTACGCATCATGGAACTTAATGGGGAAGCAGCGGGTTCGCTTTTAATCGGTCACATACGTCATGATGATGGTAATTTAGAAGAAGCTGTCAAACAATCTGCAACGGTTTCAAACCGTCCTGGGACGTTCAACATCCTCCAGCAGGCGGAATCGCTGCAATACAGTGCAAGTGAGCCCATTGGTACGATTACCTACGGCGGTGCATCGGGGACACAACGAAATGCCATCCGATTGAGTGGATTGCCAGCGACGTTCTCCCTCGTATTGGGGGATACCGTAGGCTATGTCGCCGACGCCCCGATGGACAGCATTCAGTTACAGATGTCCAACGCAACAACCCCGCTGACCATGGACGGCGACCACATGCGGTTTTGGGTGAACGAGGACACGGCTGAAGCCAGTTTGAGTACTCAAATATCGGATGTGACCTCAATCCAGCGCCTCAGTCCTCTTGTGCCAGGCTCTTCCGGACCAGAGGGCAATTCGGTCATTGAATTGGTTCGTTCAGAATCTTCAGCGTTTGGAATTTCACTTGAGGATGAATCAAACTATGAAGACCCGTTCTTAGGGCTAAACGGAAAGGTGTATTTCGCTCCGCTCCCAGCTAACATATCGCTCACATTACCCAGTGACGTTGACTCGGATGGTCTTGAATTACCAACGTTTGGAGAAGACGAGGGAATCGAAGCACTCTCCTTTTTCCTCGGAGATTTGGTTGACTTTGGAACCGTTGTCAACGACTTTGTCCACGTGCTCACGATGGACGTGGGTGGAGAAATTGGTGAAAGTGAAAACATGAGTCTTGGACTTGACCTCTTCACTGGTGAAGCCTTTAACATGACAGTGGACATGAAGAAGGGCAGCAATTTGGTCAACGAACCAGAATGGGCGCACGGTATTGGGGTTGAATCCATTGAGCAGACCCTTCCTACATTCAATCTCACGAGGATGCCAACCTTTGTTGAATCAAGTCGTATTACGATGACTGAAATCCTTGAAGACGGTAAGATTTCTTACGATGAGCGCAATCAAGCCATTTCAATTGCAAATGCAGCAAACATCACCAACGGAGAACGGCTCGTTGAAGCATTAGAAGATGGCCGTATTTACGATGAGGAGATGATTGGAGTTAACATCACCCTCCTTGAAGAGGAAGGTATCACGCTCACTGACCGCCGTTCATGGCACCTGAAGGCATGGTTACCGTCATTACCTGCGGGCAAGATTGAGATGATTTACGACTTCAGAATGATCAATGAAGTTCCGACTTACGAGATTGACCTGAAAATGTCACAATGGCAGCCGGAACGAGAACAGGTATCGATTATCGCCCGTGG
>CAXAHZ010000039.1:0-10461 GCA_963968875.1 uncultured euryarchaeote | reverse complement strand
GTACCTTTCTTGGACGCCGTGATCGAACGAAACGCTTGGGGGAGACAACGTCAATCCTTTGAATCAACCGTGGAAGTTCTCCTCAATACACCCAGTGGCAATGATTCAAATGCTCCCAAAGCAGAACGTGACCTCTTTGACCGTATTCCTCTTGAGGTCCAATCTCATGCTGCTCCTGTTCTTGCTGAAGGATTTCCTGGCGTTTTCATTCGTGCCCCAAGATTTGCAGCAAACAGTGTATCGTGCACACCAGTTGCTATGCTTGGCAAAGAGGTCGTAGGCGTACTCGACGGAATGAGGTTGGGGCTAACTTTCCATCCTGAGTTGACAATTGACCGGCGGTTTCATCGTTGGTTGTTGCATCAGGCAAACGAAAGCAAGGAGGTGGAATGATGCGAAGTCTCCAGATGGCCACAGAAGTTCTTCCCGCAGAAGACGGTGAGGCAGAAGGATGTAT
Source organism: uncultured euryarchaeote (assembly GCA_963968875.1). GTDB lineage: Archaea > Thermoplasmatota > Poseidoniia > Poseidoniales > Poseidoniaceae > Poseidonia. The sequence goes on along the minus strand of CAXAHZ010000039.1, from coordinate 10,004 downwards.
TCAGTGTCAGCAGGGCAGTAAATTGGTTCTCTTTGTTACCGGTAAGTGTCACTGGGGATGCGATTATTGTCCACTCTCAGAAAATCGTAGAGAAACTCCTGATATGTTTGCCAATGAGCGTCGGTGTACATCTTGGGATGAGGTCATTGAAGAAGGACATGCCATGAAAGCAACAGGTACAGGAATCACCGGTGGTGACCCCATGTTGGATCTGGAAAAAACCCTTGAGGCTGTACGTCAACTAAAAGCCGCTTTTGGCCCTCAGCATCACATCCACGTCTATACTTCCATTCCATTTGACCCTTCAAGAGCGAAGGATTTTGGAGAGGCTGGCCTAGACGAAATCCGGTTCCACTTGCTGAGTGGAACAACTCAGAAGTACCGTGCTACAATGGAAGCATGCAGTGAACATAACATCACTGTCGGCGTTGAATTACCGTGTGAGCCGGACAACGAAACCAATCTTTTTGCCCTCCTTGAAGAACTTGAAACAGTTCCAGTAGCATTCCTAAATTTGAACGAACTTGAGATCACCGTTGGCAACCAGGAAAATATGGATGTTCGGGGATTCAATCTTAGCGGGGGCATTACTGCCGCTGCGGAAGGTTCTGCAGAGCTCGCAATAAGGCTCAAAGAAGCGGCGTCTGACAAATCCTATCACTTGAAATTCTGTACTGCAAAATACAAGGATGCGGGTCAATTGAGAAATCGCTTCAAGCGGAGAGGACAAGCCACACTTCGTCCATACGAGGTGCTCAGCGATGATGACACCGTTTTGTTTGGAGCCATCCCTGCGGGCTTGGAAGACGCGAACGATGACATCAACGAACTCAGGAAAGAGTTGGGAATTACTGACGGCTGGATACGGTACGATGCACCCACTCAGCGCATTGAACTCCCATTGACGTTGGCTGAAGAATTAGCACCCGTCCTAGAAGTACCCGTTCTCCTCGTAGAGGTTCACCCAACTCACGACCGATTGGAAGTCGGATTGGTTCATCTAAACGACCATCGTTGAGCACGGTATGGCTTAAACCGGCAAGACAGGTGGACGATTTACCTAGGGCTCGTGGTCTAGGGGTTATGACGTCGCCTTCACATGGCGAAGATCGCCGGTTCAATTCCGGCCGAGCCCACCAGATGATTTCAAGGTCGGAGTTGGACCACGGGCCCGACCCACCAAATGCACACTAAACTTGAATGGGCTACCTTATTGAACGACACCCGCTCAGTTTGAATCATGGGGTTCCTTGACCAAGTCGATTTCGGCGTTTTCAAGGAGAAAACAACGTGGCAAGCATTTGGGATTGCCCTTACGATGTTCGTTACCATTTCCTTTTTAGCGCTATCAATGTTTGACTCCATGGATGAATTGTTTCAGTCGGACGCTGAACCGGCTCCAATTCCGAACATTGTTTTCGAGTCACTCAATCGCAGTGATGTAGAAGTCGGAGTGGCGAACGAAACTGGATGGCTTAATCTTGATGACCATCGCGGGAGCGTCATCATTCTGGATTTAATGGCGCGTGATTGCAGCAACTGTCACGCCGTTCAGGCTCACATTGAGGCCAACATGGACGAGTGGCAACGCATTGCGGAAGAAAACAACACCTCACTCAAGATTTTTGCTTATGGTGCTTGGTACAGTGAATCCGTGGAGTACCTCAATGAGAGCAAAAAAGCGTATACAGTGCCCTTGTATCCAACGGGTTATGGCTCAAAGAATGCCGCTGTTCTTGAGGATGGTACAACAACTGACCCCGTACGTCTCTTTACGACCAAAGGTGCTGGTCAAATTCCTGTTGTCATGATTATCGATGAAGAGGGTTACATCATTGCCCAACAACCAACCGGAACACCGGCTGACGGTTGGTCTTCGTTTGAAGGCACATTGGTAACCGCACTTTCCAGCGAAATAAGCGAAACGTTTGATTCAAGGATCGGTTGGGAGGAGCCCGAGACTTCGATAATGGCAGTGTTTATTCTGGGTATGGTTCTCTCCATTCTCGTTTACTTTTCACCGTGTGCATTCCCGGTTTTACCCGGTTTCATTTCTTACTACCTCTCGCTTGGTGCAAGAGAAGATGAATTGATTGAACAAGGCAAACTGAAAACCGGAATGCCAAGTTCCTTCAACATTGGAATTCTTTCCGGTCTCGGCATGTGGACCTTCTTCGGCTTCATTGGAATCTTGGCCCTACTTATGGGTGAATTCTTTGCCGCCTCTGGTATTATTCATACGATTGCAATTTTGGTTGCAGTACTCCTTATTGTTCTAGGGACGATGATGCTCTTGGGGGTCACCTCACATATCATGGGATTCGTTCAAAATTGGGTTGATAAATACAGTACGACAGAGATGGATGAAACCTTCACCCCTCGTCGCAACATGTACCTCTACGGGATTGGATATGCTGCCGCTTCGATTGATTGCACCGCTGCTGCTGTGCTGCCCTTTGTCATCTTCTTGGGGACGTTGGGAACCACTGCAATTGCCTTTGGCGTGGCAGGATTGATGGCTGGATTGCTTGTTTTGATGGTAGCGGTTACCATGCTTGTTGGAATGGGTCGCCAGGTTATGATCAATTTCTTACGCCGAGCAACAGGAATGATCAAAATGGTTGGTTCTTGGATGATGATTATGGCTGGAATTGGCCTCACAATCTATTTGACAAGTCCTCAAACATTCAATACACTGCTTGCTTAAGTTTTGGTTTGCAGACATAAAACCACACGGTTAATGCGAAGGCTAATCCTGTGATGGCATCAAAAATGTAGTGTTGTTTGACGCCCATTGTTGAAAGTACCAACAGGGCCCAGCAAATCCATGCAGTGGAGGAAAGCCATGTTGGCCATTTCTGCTCTTCAATCAACCAACGACGCATCACCAAGAGGATCAGGGTACTTTGGAATACGTGCAACGATGGCCAAGAGTTGAAAGGAGGATCAGCTGCATGAAGTCCAGTCATGAATGGATTGAACAGGTCATCTTGAAACACGACTTGGTGGCGGAGGTTCACCTTGACTGGAATAAAAATAAACAGAAGACATGCCATCCAAGTCGCCATGGTAAGTGACTGGTGGAATATGACCCCCTCCTCTCTTCTTAGTCCGGGTTTCGAGCCGTACCACGCTACGAGGGGAAAATAGAGATAGAAACTGAAATAGAATACAACATTCCATGGCATGTAGGGAATCATATCGTCAATTGCATGTTCTGGATTGAACATTGAAACATCTCTCCATGCAGCAATTTGGTTGGTGAGCCAATAAGGGATTGCTGCAGTTATCAGGTAAAAACTCAGCAAAAACAGTGCTGCTTTTGGCCGTGACCATGAATGGAAATTTGGGACCAAACGGTCAACAATACTCCAACGACTGGATGAATCGGAATCGCCCATAAGTTCAACTCTGTGAAAGTCCAATTCCGCAATGTGGGCATGCATTCCATTCAGGTTGTACTATTTGTTGGCACGACGGGCACGGATAAGGTGCTTTAGGAGGCTTCTGACCACCTTGCTGTCGTAGAAATTCTTGCATGACTTCAGGAGTTAGTGCGCCGTTTTCAGCAGCCAACCTCATCATGGATTCTTGGAGGTCGTTGGATGTTTTCATGCGTTCTTTTTTCCGTTCCTGAACTTCATTAAACAGGGACATGGCCATGGCGGTTTTATCCTCCATTTTCTTAGCCTCAAGTTCAGCCCTGCCTTGGTCACGTTTGAGTTCTGCTTCCCAGACCGCTTCCTGTTTACGTAATTCATGAAGTTCTTGTTCGACTTCAATCATAACCTGTCCCTTTGCCTTTCCACGCTCAATGTTCATTTCACACTCAATACGACGCAGTGTAATTGACTCGCGGTGAGCAAGCCGTTCTACTTCGGCCTCAGCCTGTGCGCCTTCAATATCGGTTGCTGCACGTAGGCTGTGTTGCAATGCAGAAAGGCGCTCCAGGTCGGTCTGATGTGTGATCAACATGGCTCCTAACATGGTGACTCCCATGCTTTGGAAGAGGGGGCGGAGTTCTTTTTCGCAGCGCATTTGGAATCGCTCTTGGACATCAAATCCTCGTAAGTCTTGGGGCGTTTCTACCCCTGATAAAACAGGTGCGATGACTTTGTGAGATGCCTCCTGTCCAATGAGCAAGGAGAGCGTAGCTCGGTCCATTACTGGAGCACGGTTAGCAAATACATTGAGCAACTTGGTAATGTCGGCCTTGCGAAATCGCATGCGAAATTGTGCGACACCTTTTGCAGTCTGTCCGTCCCCGAGTGGGTGTGCGAAAGGTACACTGATATCCACCGGGCCGGTCATGACGAAGAGCATTCTACGGTCTTTTGCTTGGCGTCCAAGGAAATCTCCCAAGAAGCGTCCAAAGCCGCCTCCAATGTTGCGAACCACATCTTCACTGACAATTTCTCCAATATTTCCGTCCTCAATAAAGGCACAAGCTTCGTTCGGATTGAGCGTGACGTCGCTGGTTTTCCAAGTCTTAATCGTCTCAGTTTTCACCAGGCGTGCAATTGTTTCAGGGTTATCTCTCCATCTAAATTTAGCCATTTCCATCCCTCCATTATTTGAGTCCACTCAATAGTTTTGAACGTTCAGTATAGAATCCTCTGCAACTGGAAATCATTTGTTGGCAACGTTGAATCGTTGGAATCAAATCTTCACTTCTTTGCTGCATGGCGCGTTCAGAATCATTGGATAAATTCACCGCACCAGTCAACATTTCTATCACTTCATGATCGTGGACAATCAGTGCCTTCATGTCTTTATTTGAAACGGTTCGTTGACCGGCAAAGAACGCGTGTGTTGAGCCGGATGAAGATTTGTCCACGTCTTCGATGAGGGCGTCAATTTCCTGCATGCAAGAACGGGCACTACGGACCGCTTTGATGTCGTCATCATCAACTGAATTATCATGAATGTTCTGCATGTGCTGGCGAGCACGGACGGATGTGCGAACAATCTCTTCACGAATCTGTTTATCGGTTTCTATCCGCTTTCCTTTCTTGTATCCGGAATAACCTTTCAATAGGATTTGAACCGCACGAGTATACTTGAGAATATCGGCAGGTGTTCCTATCATCATTCCTCACTGAACTTGGCTTGGTCATCCTCCTTCATAGGAGTTGGCTTGATTTGTGATGGTATGTTGAGTTCCTTCCAGGAAATAACTCGGTCTGCCATAATCTCTGCCTCTTCGCTGTCATGAGTCACGTGGATGGTTGTGATGAGGCGGTCTTTGAGGCGCTTTCGGGTTTCTTTTGCCAATCGGTGTCGTTGTTCAAGGCCGAGGGATGCAAACGGTTCGTCGAGAAGCATCAATTGCGGAGATTGCAGCAGTGCCCGAGCAAAGGCAACCCGTTGAGCCTCCCCTCCAGAGAGGGTTGCAACTTTCTTCTCTTCCAATCCATCCATGTCTACAAATCTCAACACAGACGAAACGAGTTCAGAGCGCTCGTGATTTGAAAGGCCCACTTCAGTACCCAATGCGATATTCTTGCCGACATTGAGATGAGGGAATAGCACTGGTTGTTGGAACAACATGGCAATTTCTGGGACAATTTGACCGTCTTCAATCGCAGTCCCGTTCAGAACACGTACACCCTCATCAGGGACTTCCAATCCACAACATATGCGTAAGAGAGTGCTTTTCCCACACCCACTGGGTCCGAGTATGGATACGATTTCACCTTTAGCCAAATACAGGTTGAGTTCCTCAAAGAGGATTCGGTTTCCATAGGATTTTCTTAAGTTCTTAATTTCAATCATTCCCAGCACCTCTTCTTGAACGTAATTGCTCACTTAGCCAAAGAATGGCTAAAGTCGTGAGCATGAGTGTTGATGCAACGGCCATTGCAGTTGGCATGATCAGCGGGTCAAATTTTGGGCGACCCAGTAACTGGTCAACCATAATTGAAAGGGAATCCCATGAACCAACACGGATGAGGAGATACGTTGCCCCAAATTCTCCCAAAGAAAAGGCCAAACACAGCGACGCAGCCATCGTTAACGGAGCTACCATGAACGCTCCTTTACTGTGCCACCATGACCAAAACTTGGACAAACTTAGGAGCTGAACCTGTTCGTTGTATTTTGGTTCGATTCTTGAAAATGCTGGTCGTAGGATGCGAACGAGGAAGGGAAGAACGAGCATGACATGGGGTAAAACCGGTAAATATCGGAACATAAAGAGTTCAGGGTACCACCTCAACAGTCCAACAACCACTCCAAGTCCGATCATCACGGCCGATGCCGAGAGGGGGATCATGCACAGCGTGTCTAAAAAAGACGCTAACCGTGTTTTCCCATCCTTTTCGAGTCGGTGGAACATCGATGCGAGAAGATATCCCAGCGGTAAGGCGATGACAAGTGTCAACAACGCATAGGTCAATGAATTCTGCACAGCCTCTAACAGTGTTACCGTTGAAGCATCCCCCGCAAACGCTCGCCTCCAACCCTCAAGGCTCCATTCTGTATTTGTCGTACCGGCTGATGTGGTGTTTCTTACTCGGAAAGAGCCGATGATGACGGAGATCAAGGGGAGAATGCTGGCGACAATCGAGGAATAAACGAGAATTCTGAATTTCACTGGTGGAGTGCCCCTGTTTCTTCGGTTTTCGTGTTCTTCATGTAGCGAAAGCATCGTTGCATGACGACGTTCTAAAGCTCCAGCACTCGCCAGCAACAGCAGCATCAAAACCGCCTGCAATCCTGCGATAGCAAGAACTCCCAAACTGGTTTCAACTCTGTAATTGAATATTCCAGCAGAGCCGCCTAAGGTTGCAAGAAGCGATTCAAGAGTATTGAAATCAGGTGTGAGCCACTTGACTAAGGCGAATGAAGTGAATGAAAAAAAGAAGGCATATGTTGCCGCAACTGCAAGACTTGGTCCAAGAACAGGTAGCCATAGGTGCCTGCACCTTTGCATCAACGATTGGCCTTGAGGGAGCATGTGGATTTGCTCTTCCCAAGTCGGATTAAGTTGAGCCACAATGGGTTCCACAAATCGAATTACCAGCGATAGATTGAACCAAGCATGTGCAACGATGAGCACCATCATATGACCTGGATGTTGCCAACCTGTAACTTCAGCAATCCACCCAATAATTCCAGTTTCCCCCCTTAGGTCAAGGCCGATTGAAAATAAGAGTCCTCCGGGTGATATAAGGGCCAAAAAACCAGCAGCTGCGACAATGGGTGGAGTGACGAATGGTAGGTAGAGTATGGCGCGCTTTTCCCGTATGCCCTTCCATTGGTACCGTCCCAATCCCCATGCTATTGGAAGGCCTATTATCACTGTAAGTAGGGTTGAAAGAAAGGCTTCAATCAAGGTAAATCGTAGTGCGTCTGCCGCTCCTGTTTGTTCCTGGAATTGGAGTAAGGCATCAAAAGGAGATACTTGTGTTACACTCCAAAGCCGTAATACTGCCAATGTCAGCGGTACAATTCCGATAAAAATGACCAATCCAAGAGCACACCACTGTACCAAGTGAAACAGATTCGTTGGGGTTTCATGGCGCTGAATGGACGCCATAATGTGGCCTCATTGAGTGGATTTTTGCCACTGGTCCAACCAACTGTCCATACTCTCAGCGATCCGTTCCACAGAGATGTTGGAATTCAATTCTGGTTCATCAGTGTGCCATTGATACCCGTCTGTTTCTGGGAATGTAGGGTTTTCAAGAACGGATAACATCAAATTGTTCTCTGGCATGTTGCGATTAATTTCCTCTGAGAGGAGATAAGATAGGAATGCATTGGCGCCGTCAACGTTCTCAGCTCCATTCGTGATTCCCGCATATTCAACTTGGTGGAAGGTGGATCGTTCGATGGTAATTGAGGTTGAGTGAGTGGAATTGCCACCGTAATAGGCCTCTACACCGGGTGAATGACAGTAGGATACGGTGAGGAGAGCGTCACCGATGTGCCCCTCTACATATTCTCCATAACCACCCGAGTAATGAATTTCATACGCTTCAGTCCAACCCGTGGTAAAACGAGCTTGGTTTTCTGCCATGGCAGACCACCAATCAAAAGCGTCGGTCGTCGCATTGTCGTCGTTTTCAAAATAGTCAACGGTTGCGATCATGAATGCTCGTCCGGGTGAGGACGTAACGGGCGATGGAAATGCAGTTTTTCCATTCCATTCCTCGTTGGTCAGTTCCCATAGGTCGGTAGGCATTGTTCGCTCAGTTTCATTGAGACCATCTTCGTCAACGTTCAAACAAACATCCCCTTGGTCAAATGGCAAGGCGTAGGGTCCTTGGTAGGGGGTTGTTGCAGCAGGGTCAAGGTTTGGTGCAACAGTATCGTGCGGTTGAAGAAGACAAAAGTCAATTGCAGTCTGAAGGTAAGTGTTGTCCAATCCCACGGCAATGTCTGCTTGAGGCACACCTTGTGTTTGCAACATCTGCTCGAGGATGCCGCCTGCGTCATCGGCTCGAATCAGTTCAACATCGTAACCGCTCGTGTTGGTGAACTCATCAAGCATTTCTTGAGAAAATGCAGCGATATCGTAAGTTAGGATTCGCAAGGTGTCTGCATCGGTGGAACTCCGATCAATCGTCGTACATTCTTCGGGGAGTACAGTCGCTGATTCAAGACATCCACTCAAGGGTAGGGTTACAACAAGCATGATGAAGAAAAGGGCTTTTGATTTCATATTGCTCACTCCGTGTTCATTGCATCAATGATTACATGAGACCGTTCTACAACTTCCATCGTGCTGCTTCCGAGTATGTACAACGATGGCTCCCAACCAAAGGCTCCTTCGTCAATGATGATATCGAGCTGTCCTGCATGGGGTGCAAGTTCACCCTTGGGGGCAGACCCTAATTCAAAATCCAATTCGTAAGAAATGTAGTCAAGGTCACCTTGGTCGACCATCCCATCCACTGTTGGTGGACGTAGGTTTAGAATCGCAGTTTTAGAAGGGTCCGTTTTCCGTACCTGCATCAACAGGTTAGCAAGATGATTTGATGCTCCAAACACAGGGGTTTCGTGCCTTCTCAGCATTCCCTCAACCAGTGTCATTCGGCCGGGGTACGCAGCGACTTCTTCGACACGAGTGGCTTGTTTAGTACATGCTGCGATGTTCATTCCAACTGCAGGCATATAGGATGCGATCCGGTTCAAATCCAATCGGCCAGTAGCCCATTCGAGTCTACGCAGAATGGCCCTAGAGGCTTGGTCTTCATCGAGATTCATACCGGTCAGGGTTTTGTCATAGCGGATGTTGTGGTTGTCTGAAAATTGGAATTCAATGATCAATCGCTGCCGTATTACTTCTGTTTCTTGGCCCATTTGGGTCATTGAAAGGGCGAGTTCTTGTGCCCACCCGTCAATTGTGATTTCGTCAGCGGTTGCGCCAAGCTCTTGTGGTACTTTCATTATCTGTCTTGAAACAGTGCTTTGCGTGGACCCTGTGGCCTTTGCGATGTCCATTTGGGACCAGCCGTTTGATTTCAATTCCTTAGCGAGTTGTTGGTGAAGGCGGTCAAGCCATTTGTTTCCTATCGTTCCCAGCATAGCCCGACCTAGGAGGTGGGGATTATTCAACCTTGCTGAGATTCTATGCAATATGAATGGGGATTTCCTATATTTTGGACACTCTGAGCCCAAATTTAGAGAGTTTCCTTACGTGGAGTGGCTATTTTTGTTGTGTGCGACTCTTGGGTAAGTGATCGTAAATATTTATAGTTATTTTACGGATTTGAGGCCTAGATATTTGAGAAGAAAACGCTCGTTAATCCATTCCCAGTAGCCTTTTATCTGAATCTGGTTAATTATTATTCATAATGGGTAAAAAACCTTAAAATCTCGTCAAGAATTTGCTTCATGGGTGGTTTTTAGGAATTTCAAGTGAAAAAATTCGTTCATTTATTGAAAACACATCACAATCAGCCTCATAAGTCTCCTGCGTTGCCACCACAATGGAGACCAGCATGGATACCGAGGCGTTCATCAACGAAATTGCTGACCGGTTGGTAGCTTACATC
>CAXAHZ010000038.1:0-10642 GCA_963968875.1 uncultured euryarchaeote | reverse complement strand
CGAATTTGATCCACTGCATCACGTAGTACTTTGATGATGGAGGCGGGATAACCGTCGGTATGCTCCAGAATCCTGTTCGCATCTTGAAGGGTAAAGTCAGAATTACTTGAGCCAACAGAAACAAGACGTTGCTCAACCAATGAGACCACATCAGATGGAGTGAACGGAGATATGCGATGTTCATCAAACGCCATTGAGAGTTCTTGAGGGAGTTGTTGGCGTTGCCGATAATCGCACACGAGTACAACGAGGGCATTAAGCCGCTCTAAAACGGACAAGGTGTCTCGCAACGCAACATTGAGCACGGACATGTCACTTGCTGGAATATCGATTACGATCATGGGCAGTTTATCACCAAACCCGTACATCCCATCAACAAGGCCTTTTACGACCTCATCGCGACGATTTGGGGCATTGAGGTCGTTAATTTCCATGTACATTGTCTCTAGCAATGTCTTGGCGGGGGCATTTGCAGACAGGTGTGAAATGTAAGCAGCCCTACCGCAATAAGGGACGAGGCAACGAAGAAGAGACGTCCTGCCCGAACCGAGGGGGCCCACAAGCAGCACTCTCCGGGAAGATCTTAGCGTGATGTAATTTTTCAATTGAGTGAAAAGAGCGCCTCTACCGACCAATTTACCGAGCTCTCCCGATTCAAGGGGCCGGGTAGAAAATGGGTTGTGTGCTAGTAGTGGCAACCCGTAGAGATTGCTTTCCTCGACCATATCGTTAAAATAAATCTCTAGTATATCATCTTTGACTCTTAAGAAGGTTCACACAGAGCCGTTACGACCCGTTAGAAGAAATACGGAGAGAAGTTTTTCTCTCCAATTAACGCCGGATTAACGCACATTTAACGCGTTAGGAAATGCGTTAATCCCGTTAATATAGACGGCCTGAACACACATCACAACCAACGATTCATTGAAGGAAGGACACCCTTAGGCGCAACTGAGGGAACACTCAATGCCAGTCGAAAACAGTCGGTTGAAAGGATTCTTTCGCAAATCTGTAGAAGAGCGGCTTCAAGCCATTGTAGAAGCCACAAATCTTGAATCAAAGCATACCGATGCCCTTTCCGCATACGGAGATCTGGATGAAGAGGCTGCAAACCGGATGATTGAGAACGTTATTGGAACCATGTCTCTGCCCGTTGGAGTAGCGACAAACTTCGTCATTGATGGCTCACATTATATCATCCCGTTCTGCCTTGAAGAGTCAAGTGTGGTAGCTGCTGCCTCAAACATGGCCAAAAGGTGTCTTAGAAACGGCGGTTTTCGCACAAATTGCGACGAACCGGTCATGATCGGGCAGCTTCAAGTCCTTGAGGTCAAAGACCTCAATGCTGCTCAAGATACCATCGCTGCAGCATCGGATGAACTTATGGCCTTTTGCAATGACATCCCATCAAGGATGATTGCTTTGGGTGGCGGATGCAAGGCTATCGAGACAAGACAGCTGCCGACGCCAATGGGAACGATGCTCATCGTCCACCTGCTGGTTGACTGCAGGGATGCTATGGGGGCAAATGCAGTCAACACCATGGCTGAACGAATTTCGCCGAAAATCGAAAGCCTCACCGGAGGGAGGGTTCACCTGCGCATATTATCCAACCTTGCATCCCATCGTCTGGCACGAGTTGAAGCCGTGTTTACACCAGAAGAATTAGCAAACGATGGCGGGCATGAAGAAGGTTTGGACATCATTGATGGCATCCTTGAAGCGCATGTTTTTGCAGAAGAAGACCCGTATAGGGCAGCCACACATAACAAAGGCATCATGAATGCAATCAGCAGCGTTGCGGTTGCATGCGGCCAAGACTGGCGAGCCATCGAAGCCGGATGCCACGCCTGGCCTTCACTGAATCACGGACGCTATACATCGATGTCATCCTGGAAGAGAGACTCTGATGGTAATTTAGTGGGTTCAATGGAATTGCCAATGGCAGTAGGGATTGTTGGTGGAGCATCAAAGGTTCACCCTGTCGCACAAGCAAATCTTGCAATCCTCGGCGTCAAGAGCGCTCAAGAACTGGCAGGCATAATGCTCTGCGCAGGCCTTGCACAGAATTTGGGTGCACTACGGGCATTATCAACAAACGGCATACAAGCAGGTCATATGAAACTTCATTCAAAAAACATGGCGGTTAGCGCGGGCGCTGTTGGAGATGAAATTGAGACACTTGCTCAGCGAATTCAGCAACATGAAGGGGTCCGAACTCAAACAATGGCCGAAGAATGGCTTGCCGAACTTCGCCGTGGATGATCATTCATCCTCTGAAACGGGTAAAGAAGACTGAACCGTTCCTTCTTCCTCCGTAGTCTCCTTCAAAATTTCTTTGCTGTCACCGAGCTCGTCGAGCAGGCCTGAGGATTGGACTTGTTCCCTAAACCAAGCCTTCACTTTCTTCCGGTCGGTGTGGGGACATCCAAAGGCTTCTGAGAAACGACGAGTCGTTGACAGGCGCCGGGTATTGCCGTCCTTTCTTCGGTCAACCATCCCAAGTTGGGCCAATTCACGAACATAATCGTAAGCCTTCTGACCCAGTAGGTCTACAAGCCTCGCTTGCGGCATGGGTTGATGATAAGCAATGAGGGCTGCAGCCTTGAGCAACTTAGGAGGCATATCGGTTTTCGTCTCTTTTGGAAGGTGTGATGCAATGGAAGGTTTGACTTCAAGGGCCCAGCGGTCACCTACCTCGGCCATTTGAAGCGAACCTCCCCTACGACGACGTAATGTTGCTTGCAAGGAATACAAACAATCCAGCATCTCATCTTCATCGTAGCCCAGAACAGAGGACAACTCCGAAAGTGACATCGATTTCCCGGAACTGAACAGTGTTGCTTCAATAAGTGTTTCAAGCGGCATTTCAGTCATGTAAGTAACCCCCTACTCAACCAACCATTCGTGGTCATTGAGATGTTCGCTCCGGACTTGCACATGCTCTCGTTCTTCCTTTGCCTTCAATCGCTTGATGCGACGAGCAGCTTTTTCTTCTGCGATCCGAGCACGTTCCGCAATGGCCTCCATACGATGCTCAGAACCGGTAGTTTCAGTTTCCAATTCATCGGAGTCATCCTGCATGAGTTGTTCAGAGTGCTCAAGAACCTCCTCAAATGAGTTCAAATTCGGCCATAAATCTTCGACCATGATGTTGCTCAATTTCTCACCTTCTTGAGAAATGCTGGCAATCCTACGATGCGTCAAAAATAAGCCTGCAATAAACGATGCAACGAATGCTTCTGAGTCAGGGTCATTTAGTTGGTTACCAAAAGTGGTTTCCAAGATCGGTTTCAAATTTTCAATGACCTTAATGAGAGGAACGGACGGCGAATTTGCTTCAATGCATGCTTTCCTTAAAGCCATCCAACATCGCTCTATGTCACCTTCAAGGTCTTCATTATGCATGCGGCCTCCAACATCAGCAAGGTACTCCTCAAGTTCCCGCTGATGTTCCAAACGATTTACTTCGCGTAATTTGAGGGCTTCAGCATCGTCTGCTGCATCTTTGAAAGCTGAAAGCAATTCACCCAACGTGACTGGACGCCCTTCATCACGACGCACCCTCCCATCAAACAACTTTGGCAAGAGTTCATCAGCGTCCCCTTCCAATACAGATTGTGTGAAAAAATACGCTTCATCATCGTATTCAGCCTCCCAGCCAAAGGAGAGGTCTTCCTCCCATTCATCTTCAACATCTTGAGCCTGAATTCTGTCAAAAAGCGTTGCGGATTGATGGTGGAGGACTTCCCAAGACAGCCGAATCAAACGACCGCATGCTGGCAAATCAAGACGCTCCTCATCTTTGACTCTTTGAGTGAAAACCTTGAGGAAGGCCGATAAATCCACATCCCATGGGTTGAATTCTTCTTCCCTAACAAGAGACATAACAAGGGCTACTGAACGGTCGAATGGATCGTGAAGACTTTGATGTTCAGCCTCTTCTGTTTTTGCAATGGTCATGATGCGTTGACTGAATTGCTCCGCATCTTCACGGTCTTCACCGGAAGCAAGCAATTGGTCAATGATGTCCTGCTGGAGGAACCATCGGTCCAGTATCGCTTGCTTTTCAACCATTAGGACACCTCAAATTTCGTCTTCCAGTTCAACCGATTGTTCATCTTCAGATTCTTGCTCATCATCAAGGATTTTCTGAACTACTTCGGAACGTTCTGCAATATCCTCTGACAATTCTGCCGCACGTTCTGCTAGACCACCCATTGTAGGCTCCACTGGAGGGTCAACTGAGGTCATGTGAGGCAATAACCCACCAAGACTCTGTGGGACCTCAGGCTCACTTGGCACCAGTGGCATATCTTCTGCAGCGGCTTTGGCCGTCTGAATTCTTGTTTCAAGCTTCTTTGCCGCCTCTTGAGCTTCTTTCAATGCGGCATCACCTAAAGCAATAGCACGCTCTCTGTCAAAGTCTAAGATTCTACGACTGCAACCGTCACCACCGTGAGTGATACCGATATGGTGATCAGCGAGTTTGAGAGATACCTTGCGGAGCGTAACCATGATGAATTGAGCACGTTGGCTTCGCTCCCTGCACATTTTCGCAATTCGCTCTGCATTGTAAGCATCCAAATTCTGGTCAACTTCATCAAAGTAGTAAAACGGACTTGGGTCATAATCCTGGATGGCAAAAATAAGCGCAAGTGCAGCCATGGATTGCTCACCACCCGAGAGTTGTTGTCGATTAACCTTGGACGATTTACCCCGCGGTTGGGCCCAAAGTTCCAATCCTCCTTTGAACGGTTCATCTGGGTTTTCAAGGAAGAGTTCGCCTCTTCCTCCATCTGAAAGAGCATGATATGATGTTTGGAAATTCTCGTTTACCTTTTCAAGAACTTCAATGAGGCGCTCCTTTCGTTGAGATTCCAATTGCTCGGTTACATCGATCAATTCTTTACGATGTTTCTGCAACATCAAAAATTCATCCTTCATCAAATTCAAACGGTTTTGACAAGCATCGTATTGTTCTATAGCCATCATGTTGACATTACCAAATCCTTCAAGCCGTCGTTGCAAGCCTCTCAACTTGCGTTCCAAATCTCCGACATTGCTCAATTGTTCAGGAAGTTGTGTGGGAGATAATCCGGCTTCAATCAACTCTTCTGCCATATGGCGAACTTCTTCCTCACGTTCACCAATGGTACGAAGCAATTCTTCGGCGAGCTTACGATGGTTCTGAGCCTTACCGAGACGTTCTTCGTTTCGGACACGCAGTGTGGCTCGTTCATCCGTGAGCTCCTGACGCTCCTCTTCTAGACCTTGATTCTCTTCCAAGAACACTGCTTGTTCGTCTTTCTTTTCCTTTAGCAATATTTCATCGCTTGCTCGCTGAGCAGAAAGTGTATCAATTCGTTCACTGCGAGCAATTCTATCCGACTCCAAACGATCAATCCGAGCCTTGGACTCATCAACGCGTCGCTGAATAAGGTTCAGACTTGCAGCGCCGCTTGCCAAGTAGCCCTCTGCACGTTCTTTGACCCCCGTGGCTTCGACTCGCTTCAGCTTTGCAGCGTTCATTCGTTCCCGCAAGTGTTCTGGACTAGCAGCCTCAAGTGCGCTTTGAGCAAGCTCGCAATCTTCTGTAGTTACAGCATGTTGACGCTGTGCTTCGTCCAACGATTTGAGTGAACTTTGAGCATTGGTCTGTAAAAGAGCGAGTTTATCTTCCAAACTCTTGACCGCCCCAAGCCCCTTTGAATAAGTCCCCTGCAACTGCTTTCGTTCGGCTTTCAATTCGCGGAGAGATGTTGCGTGACTGTCATCAACAAGAGCATTGATCTGATTTCGCAACTCTTGTTGTTTCATTCGAGCCTCTCGCAGGGCTTTGGAAACTGTTTCAGACATCATCCTGTACTTTTCAACTTCTGCCGTACATCTCTCAACTTCCGAAGCACCTTGAATACGTCCACCGAAGGTAATGTTGAGTTTTCTCTTTGAACCGCCGACCATAGCTCCTCCAGCTTCAGTAAGGTTGCCGCCTAGGGTGACCAAGCGAATACCACCCATGTGCTTTCGAGCTGTCGCCATAGAATCGACCAAAAGAGTGTTCCTTAGTACAAAGCGAACTGCAATGTCAATTCGTGGATCATAATCAAGCATTTCATGAGCGAAACCAATCACTCCTTCCTTACGAGCCACCATGACCGACTTACCTGCTGGTCTAGAGTTTGCAAGTTTGTTCAATGGAAGGAATGTCGCACGGCCGGAACGAGTCTCTGCAAGCCAACGGATGGCTCGAGCGGCGTCTTCATCCGTATCAACAACCACCGAGGCCATACCTGCTCCAATCGCTGTCGCTAGGGCTGATTCATGGGCATCATCTTTTGGAGCACACAACTCAGCAATGGTCCCGATAACACCCGTAAGTTCACCTCTATCTCTTGCAGCAATAACCGCACTTGCGCCACCAGCAAGACCTTTTGCACCCGATTTCTCTTCCATCTCAGCCTTGGCCCTTGAGAGGCGTCGTTCAGCATCTCTGAATTTGTTTTCAACACGCGCAGTGTCCTCTGTTAGTTGTTGTTCGGTACGTTGTGATTGCATCAATGCTCCGGCGAGGGCCTCCCTGTCGTATTCGGGGGCTTGATCATCCAGGTCCTGCTTACGCAAATCGCATTCACCAAGACTAAGACGCATTTCTTCAGCCTCGTCTTGTGCAGTAGCGAGTTGTTCACCGATAAGTTCAGCCTCAAGGGCCAAACGATTGACATCCGATTGAGCGCTATCAAGTGCAACTTTTCTTTCATTCAGGTTTTCTTTTGCTTTGGAAAGGGCGCGGGAAAGGTCAAGGTTTTGTTCGCCCGCAGATTCCAAAGCGAGATTGATAGCTGACTCCTCTTTTTTGGCATCTTTGAGTGATCCTAGGGCAGAAGCCAGATCATCATTAGCGGTCTTGAGCTCATTTTGAAATACGGAAAGTTCGTTGCTCGCCTCATTCCATTGGGCCTTCATGGCCTCTGATTCTCCTTTGCCTTCACCGTCTTCACGCTCTGCCTCTGCAATACGGTCGTTGTTCAATTCAATACGAACTTGGAGTTCACGAATTGCTCGTCCAAGTTCAGAGGTTTCGCCTCCCGTCAGAGCATTGATCTCTTTTTGCAACTCGGAGATTCTGTCATCAAGTTCAAGAAGTTTCTTTTCGTTCTCCTTGTGCTCATCCATAAGAGTTTGACTTGCAGAAAGAGATTGCTCTCGTTGGCCTACGTGAAATTCCAACTCGTTTTTCATGCTTGCATAGCGAGATTGAAGCAGAAGTTCATTCGAGCGTTGGATTTCTTCAGTGACCTCTTTTGCTTTTTCAGCAAGTGCTTTTTCTTTTTCCAAGGTTGCAAGGCGATCCAGTTGCTCTTTTTCAAGAAGGCCAATTCGTTCAATGTAACCTTCAACCTTTTCTTGTTGTTTGGTTGCTTTACGAATTTCATCATCATACGAAGTCACGCCTGCGACATTGTCGAGTACTTTCCGGCGTTCATTGGCGGTCATTTTGGCGAGACTCGTGACGTCTCCCTGAAGGACGATATTGTAACCGTCTGGCCGTGCGTTTGCAGCGCCAAGGAGGCGGTGAAATGCCTTTTGCGTACTGTCTTCTCCGTCGAGCATGTATGAGGTTGAAACATTATTTGAGGCAGTAAGGCGGACTTTTCGAGACATTCGAATTTCTTCTTTGTCAAGGGGAAGGCGGCGACGGCCATTGCTCATCAGAGGATTTGCAAAAACAAGTGTGACGGAACATTCCCTGGCGGGTTTGGAGTTTTTACCTCCGTTGAAAATCAAGTCCGTTGAATTCTGAGCCCTGATAACTCGATTCGATTTGGGACCAAGGACAAATTGGATTGCGTCACCACAATTCGATTTACCCGAACCGTTGGGCCCTGTTATTGCAGTAAAGCCACGGTCAAGCGGAATCGTCACCTCACCTTTGAATGATTTGAAATTAGAAACTTCAAGTGACTTTAGATACATCCCTATCCCTCTTGATAAGAAAACTAATTCTTACCTTATTTCCTACACCCGTTGCTTACAGGTTTTAAAGAATACGAAGAAACATGGCTCAGTATAGCGGTTTTCAGAGGGCCGGAACAAACGCCGAAAGAGATTCAAAATACGCCTAAATCATTGCATTTTTTACAGCCAGTACCCTGGCAATACGGGCAAGTCGCCATGACGAGAATGCTGCTTCTTCTTTGCTTCATTGAGAGGTTGCTGTCCTTGCTAAGAAGACGGTTACGGTCAAGACGCTCAAGCGTCTTTTTGCTGTGCTTGTCTTTGGCGAGATACGAACCGCGGAATTTACTCGCCTTTTCACGACGGTTTTCGAGCTTTTCTCGTGTTTGAGTCACTGCTTCTGCATCCCAATATTTCGGCCCCCGCATCAGGAAAGCACCAACCACTGCGAAACCAATTTGAACCAACCAAGGAGACACATTAACCGGGAAGAGAGCAGCTAAGCCCTCCGAATTTGCTGCGGTTGGCAGAAACCCTAAGCGGTCGAGGATCGCAAAACTGAAGAAAGTACATCCAATGACAAAACCGATTTTCCTAACCCGCTGAGCCCATGCTTTATTTTGAGGCAATTGAAATCTGCCAGCAAGAATAATGACAAGGCCCTCTCCGAGCATGAGAATGTCCGCTCCCGCCCATTCTCCTTTTTCGCCCAGGCAGTATGAAGTGCCCATGGCATCTATTTCTGCTTCTATCGCTTCAAAGCTGCACGTTGGGTCAGAGAGCATGAGGACATCCAATTTTGCATCTTCAGCATTGCTTACCGCCATTGGAGCGACTGCACCAAATTGGACGTTTGCAATAACAAATAGAACAATTGCTCCACCGACAATGGTTCCCAGCATGCGTCGCATCAGTCTGCCTCCATCATCACCATGCTAGCCCACTTCATAGTGATATCGTGAACAATGAATCGCTGCATTGGCCATCAGCGTCAAGAAGGAGGAGGCCTACCATCAATCATCACGAGGGAAAATCATGGCTAACATCGTCATTGTTGGAAGTGGAATTGCCGGTCTTTTTGCCGCAGCAGAACTCGCTGATGCCGAGCATGAAGTAACAGTCATCACCAAACAACGCACGAAGGATTCGTCCACAAATTGGGCCCAAGGTGGAATCGCAGCAATCCTTGACAAGACCGATCACAACGGAATGGAGGCGCACGTCCAGGATACCCTTCGTTCGGGAGACGGAATGTGCAACGAGCAGGTTGTTCGTTCAATCATACTCGAAGCCGGAGAACGGATTCATGACCTCATTAACATCGGAGTTAACTTTGAACAAAAGAAGGATGGAACATATTCTCTTGCAAAGGAAGGAGGGCATTCGGAGAATAGAATCCTGCATGCAAAGGATGCCACTGGAAGGGAAATCGAGCGAGCATTGACCCAATATGCTGAGCGACATGAGCGAATTACACTTCTGCCCAACACATTGGCCATTGACCTTATTCAAAGGAAACACGGATCTCCTCAGTCAGGAATTGCAGGGGTATGGTGTCTTGATCAAATCTCTAGTCAAGTATTGACGGTTGAGGCGGACGCAATCATGCTTGCCACAGGAGGCGTAGGGCGACTTTGGAAGGCAACTACGAATCCGAGTGTTGCGACTGGCGACGGACTGGCCATGGCCTATAGAGCGGGCGCTTGCGTACAGGACCTCGCCTTCATTCAATTTCACCCAACCTCTCTTTATGCAAAATCTCAACGGCCTTTTTTGATGTCCGAGGCCTTGCGCGGAGAAGGTGCGGTGCTTTTGGACCATCATGGGCATATTGAATGGTTGAACGCCTGTAAGAACGCCATAGAATTGGGAAGAGACTCACCTAAACCCGATTTGTATTCCTTCACTTTGGAGCATTCACCAGAAGGGTCAATGGCCACTCGCGACATCGTTGCCCGAGCGATTGATCAACGCCTAAAGATAACCGGGGAAAGCCACGTCTATCTCGTAACATCACACCTTAACGCAGAGTTTCTAAAGCAACAATTCCCAAACATACAGCAACGGCTTGAACGGGAAGGAATTGAACTTGGCAAAGACCCAATTCCAGTCGTTCCTGCAGCACATTACATGGTTGGGGGAATAAAGGTTGACAATATTGGAAGAGCTTATGTTCGCAACAGCCAGAACATCATGCCCCATTTGTATGCCATTGGGGAAGTTGCGTGCACAGGAATGCATGGAGCCAATCGTTTAGCATCGAACAGTCTTCTTGAAGCCGTAGTGTATGCACATCGTGCGTCGGAATATCTCATTGCAAATCCCCCACCAACGTACAGTGGAAGTCACCCTCAATGGCGGGCAGAAGGTTTAGCCAGCCTCATTGAGCATGCACCTGTCATGCACGATAGAAACAGTTTGTTAACGACGATGGACCAAGAGGTCGGAATCGTACGTACCAATCAAAGACTGAAACGTGCTTCACGCAGACTAAATTTGTTTCATGATGAAATTGACCGACTTTGGAGGCATTCACTTCCGTCAAGAGAAATCATTGAACTGCGTAATCTTTCCCTTATCGGCACGCTGGTAGTCGATGATGCTTTGCGACAAAAAACAAACACTGGCCTGCATTTCAACTTGGATCTTATAGAGGATGACAGGCTTCGATGAGCGAGGCAAG
>CAXAHZ010000037.1:0-10668 GCA_963968875.1 uncultured euryarchaeote | reverse complement strand
TTTTGGAACTACGTTTGTTGGAACTCAAAGCTCAGGGCGCTGCAGTTGATCAGGCTGCTAGCCTACTAACAACTGCGAGGGAAGAAGGGCATCTCGATCCAGAATACGGTATGCGTCTACTCAGCGAGAGCGAAGAAGACATGGAGCGGTCGCTTTCTCTTGCCGATGACGTAGAAATAATCAGGAACGATGCGCTTAATGCAGTAACTCAAGCGTCCGATATCGCACCAACTGCAAAGCGCCCAAAGAAAGCCTTTGACATGGGTGAACGAGAAGTCACGTTGGGTTCACTAAGAGAAGGTGAACTGCTTTTCAGAGAAGCTAAGAAAAGGGCACTGGAAGTAATCGAATGGTGGGCTCAAGCCGAAGAGGCAATCACAACAGGTTCACGCATGTTGGACGGTAAAAAGGGTGATGGCATACAGCGCCTGCATGAAATGCTCAATGAGGCCAAATCTCTTCTTGCCTCTGAAAAGCCAAGAGAGGCTTTTGAATACGCATCGGTAATTCCTACACAATTAGAAGCGGATGGGGACGCCCAAGAGCGGGCAATAGCATCACTGAAAGAAGCTCAGAGGCAACTTAGTCAAGCCGATGGCTTGGACACAACAGAATTGAAGGATCGTCTCGCCAAGGCAGAAGTCGCTATTGATGAAGGCCATGCCAGTCAGGCGATTGGACTGGCAGACGGCGTGGTAAGAACGATAGAAAAAGAACGTGCGGCAATGGATGACGTACTTCGGGCTCTTAAACATCGTAAAAAATTGGTTGAACGATACCAAGGAAGAAGCGATGAGGATAACTGGGCCCATGCACTTGAAGAAATTGACCAAGCCGCAAAGGCAAAATCTTGGTCACATGCAGGAATGCTGCTTGAACAAATGACTTCTGGCCTGGATAAAGAAGGAAAAGCCAGCGATGATGCTCTTGAACTCTATGACTTCGTTATGGACGAGTGGCGGATTCTTCGTAATCAGTGTGAGGCTGCTTCTATTCCTATTGATGATGATGACCGACGAGAATGTGAGGAAGAAATCGCGAAAGCGGGGGATATGCTCGGTGTTAGCCGTATCGAGGATTGTCTGACTCACCTGTCTAAGGCGGATGCTGCCATGGAACGTCTGAAAAGAAGAATTTGAGAGGCTTAGAACGTCCGTGTTATCCGAGGTAAACCCGACTGAGGGGCACGAACGCACCGCCCAAAAACGGCGATTCTGCCGTTAATTCGTGATTAAGCAAAATAAACACCGTATTATATATCCAACTTAATAACTTGAGTTTGTATTACTATGATGAACCTCAGTTCCAGTGACCGTATTGTAAGACTCGTTGCAGGGTTTGGCATGGTTACGGTTGAGTACCTCTCTGGTATTGACTGGGACATCATCCTTCTCGTTCTTGGCACATGGGGCCTTCTCACTTCAGCGATGGGCTTCTGTCCATTTTACAAACTTCTAGGACACTCTTCGTGCCCAATTTAGATTGAGTTCATCGGAAGGCTTTACTCAAGCGAGGGTGAAGAGGCCGTTCTTCTCTACCGTATCAATCCGCAGAGTCCCAGGGACGCCTATGTCAACCGGCATTCCACCTATGGTCACGATAATGCCGGACAAATGTGTGTACAGTGCGAGAGGGAGAGACTCGGGGAGGTCTTTGATTGGAGGTTTTCTGCTGGCCAAGAGGTCTACCATTTCCTTGTCACTGGCCAAAGCCACCCAGGCATTTGCTGACCAAGCATGTTGGCGCAGCAGACTTGATTCAAGGCTGGGCGGTACCGAAACAGTATGCTTTGGCCAACTAATTCTCCAATTGCCTCCTTGTTCAAACAACCATTCAATTTTGGTGTGCTCTGAAGAGGGCATATCAGTATGACCCAAGGCGGCATAGTGGACCATTATCGAACGAACATGGGGGTTACGGGGGTGCTCCTTCGCAATTCGTTCGGCAAGGTCCACAGCCGTCATAACTCTTCCTTCATCGTAGTTGAGTAAACTCTGCGTGATTCGGCCGTGGACCCAATCTATGTCCGCCAAGTTACCTATGGCCTCCTCAAGCAAGTTAAGGGCGTATTCGCTCCTATCTACCATTCGCATACGAGCAATTTCTGATAAGAACACCCGTCGGTCAACTGCAGTTTGTACCTTTTTAGGATTCGGTAAACCGACTTGACCTTCACCAAACTTCCGAAGCATCTCAATGTTCTTTTTCGTCATTGGATCAATGGCCAACATCGAGGTAGCTTGTTGATTCAAGGTGCCTTTTGACTGGAGCAAATTGTAAACCCATTTTAGACGGACTGCCTCAATGTCATCGTTTGGCAGAAGGTCCAGCCTTGGCCGAGCTTCTTTCATGTCTCGTTGAGCAAGGCTTGCGGCGCAGAGAATCATTCTGGACAGTTGAGCGTCTCGTCCACCTTTTAGAGCCAGTAAATCGATGGCGATCTCCTCGGACTCATCCCACCGCCCAAGGGCAGCGTTCAACAACATGGTTGCCTTGGTTTTGCGAACCATATCCAATCCAACAAGTGTCGCTTCTTTCCCTTCTGAAAGCGATTCATATCGCTTCAAAGCAGTGTCCCAATCTTCCTCAATAATGAGTTCATTGACCGAACGCTGTTTGACATAAATCATATCACTCATTCCGCGTAGACGAGTCCTATCTTCGTCCATTGAAGCGTCAAAAGCAATGTCAGCAAGGGTTCCTGATCTACGGATTGAGAGACCCCAAATGATCAAGAAGGCAACTTGGCCACCAGAAGCAAGCATCCATGTTAACTCTTCCAACATGTCTTTTTCAAGCACGGAACAAACGCTCGTTTCCCAATCCCCACATGCTGCACCTTGAGGGAGGAAACTGGAATCCCAAAATGTAATCATCGCTAAAGCAAGCAATAACATGGATTGTCCAGCAAATCCTGTGAAACAAAAATTCAGAACGCTAGCTTGTTGTACGGGTTCAGCGCGAAGTAACCTGGAATCTGCCAATCTAATTCCCCCGACGCCGGATACATCCTGAATATCAAGGAAAAGAATTCGTGCTACTTCATAGACGAATAAGAAACCAATTGCTGCAACGTTTAGCAACAGGAACAGAAGTAGTGAGGTGACGATAGGGACACGGATACCTGACTGTGGTATGTGAGAAAACAGTTCGATCAATCCGAAACCAAGAAGACCGCCTTCTTCCATGTAGGTTGACTGAAGTCTGTACTCAGGAAGTTCTAGAACTCGGTCAGAATGAGTGAACATCGTTGGATCGTACAGGAGAAACAACAACGAAATAAATGTATTAATCGCCACATAAGGCATAGCAACCAAGTTCAGGTGAACAACCTGAGCGATAAATTGCTGGCGAGCATTTGGCAAATGGTTGTGAAACGGTGAGGCTTTTCCTTTTGCAATCTGTTGAGAAGATTGTTTGAGTGCATGCCAAGATGAGCCAAGAATACGCCCATAGGCAAGGATAGCGGGGCTAAATGCAACAAATGCTGCAATACTCAATTGATGTGTCTGAGAAACACCACGGCTTTTGAGAACGACACCTACCGCCAATGCAAGAAGTAACCAAGAAACGGTAAGTGCCACATACCCTGTATTACGGATTTTAGTGTTTTTTTGCATCGTAGCACGCATTGTACCGAGAGGGCGAATAACTTGAGCTCCCAAGGATGTACCGCTGGAGATGATGGCAGGGAACATAATGAGAATTAAGGCGAATGCAACGGAAGGCGCATGAAAGCCATCTGATAGATTCATTCGTGCCGCTGTAAATTCAAACAACAAAATCAGGCTGCCGGTAAGCGCCATGAGGTACGAGACCACACCAAATCGCATACCTCGCAATGATAAGAGGTGCTTGACATCATCTATTGATGCTGTGACTTGATGGACTTCATACCTTTTGTCTCCAGTTTGAAAGGCAACTTGCAGTCCTTTCAGTTGACGGGGGACAACTCGGTCCCAAAACAACCATGCAGTCAATGCAGCAACCGAAATTGGCAGAATCATTGCCACAGAAAACCCTTGAATGATTTCCATGGTGGCCATTCTAAATCCTCATTGAGTGGGAACAAGTGATGGTTGGCTCACTTTTTCCGTAATTTCTTCCTTAATCTGCTCCACGAATTGATCGAGAGGGACATCTGCAACTTGCTCGCCATTTCGCGCTCTAAGACTGACGGTATTCGAATTCATTTCACCGTCTCCAAGGATGACAATGTATGCAGGCTGGAGTTTTCTGTGAGTTTTAATCTTCTTTTTGATGTGAGCATCGGTTGCGTCAATCTCAACCCGAACGCCCTGTTCGCGCAGAGCGTTAGCAACTTTGTTGGCATAGGCTTCATGCCGTTCTCCAAGCGTGATAATGTGGCATTGCGTTGGCGTAAGCCAAGTTGGAAAACGACCGGCGAAATGTTCAATCAATACACCGCAGAACCGTTCCATGGAACCAAACGGCGCCCTATGAATCATAACTGGACGGTGGAGTTCACCGTCACTTCCCATGTACGTCAAGTCAAACCGTTCCGGGAGGTTGTAATCTACTTGGACGGTTCCTAATTGCCATTCCCTACCGATCACATCTTTTACAACAAAGTCAATTTTTGGGCCGTAAAAGGCTGCCTCGCCTTCTTCTTCGGCCCAATCAACACCAAGTGACTTTGCTGCTGCCCGACATGCATCTTCTGCTTTGTCCCATTGTGATGGTTCACCAACGTACTTTGTTGAATCGGGATCTCTTAATCCAACACGAACTCGGTAATCGGTCATACCAAGTTTGTCAAATATGATTTGGACAAGTTCAATGCATCCCAGTACTTCTTGAGCGATTTGGTCTTCAGTGACAAAGAGATGTGCGTCGTCTTGAGTAAATCCTCTAACCCGAGTCATTCCTGAAATTTCTCCAGATTGTTCCCATCGGTATACGGTCCCAAACTCTGCCAAACGAAGTGGTAAATTCCGGTAGGATCGAGATTGGCTGGAGTAAATCTTGATGTGATGAGGGCAATTCATCGGTTTGAGCATGTACCCGTCTATTTCGCCCGTGTGCATGAGGTTGGACAAATCACCGCATGTACAACCTTCATCGGCGAGTTTTTTCATCAAATCCCGCTCAACAAGCGGAGGGTATTGTGACTCCTGATAGTAGGGGAAATGCCCGGATTTTCGGTAAAGGTCCAATTTCCCAATGTGTGGAGTGAACACCTGCTGGTAGCCCTGTCGGCGCAAATGATACGAAATGAAATCTTGAAGTTCTTGGCGAATTACTGCTCCACGAGGCGTCCAGAGAATGAGCCCTTGGCCAACCTCCTCGTCAATGTGAAACAATTGGAGATCCTTGCCAAGTTTTCTATGGTCTCTTTTCTTTGCTTCTTCCATTCTGTGAAGTGTTTCTTTGAGAGCGGCCTTTGTTGGTTCAACCAATCCATAAATGCGAACCAGTTGTTCCCTATCTTGGTCCCCTCTCCAATAAGCAGAGGAAACGGACGTGAGTTTGATGAACATCAATCGTGAAGTGTTTTGGACGTGAGGTCCCAAACAAAGGTCGTACCATTCGCCCTGTTTGTAGATGGTTGAACCATCTCCATCCTCAAGTTTGTCATCGATGATTTCAATTTTGTAGGGATTGTGCGAAAAATGCTCCCTAAGTTCTTCTTCGGATAATTCAACACGTTCAACGGTGAAATTACGGCGAGCAAGTTCATGCATTTTTTTCTCAATTTTCTTGAGGTCTCCTTCGGCAATAGGTTCCATTGCGAAATCATAGTAAAAACCTCGCTCTACAGCAGGGCCGATGGTCGGCAAGGCGCCTGGATAGAGTTCCATGACTGCCTGGGCGAGAAGATGCGCACCAGAATGGCGAAGGATATGAATTCCCTCTTCAGATTCAGAACGGATTCCTTCGACAGAACAGTTGACGCTAAGAACATGAGATAGGTCGAATTGACTTCCATCAACTTTTGCGGCAAGACATCCGTGCTTTTTGCCAAGTGCATCAACAATGACCTCTGCGCAAGTGATACCTGCGGCATATTCGTTGATCGTTCCATCAGGCAATGTGATGTGAATCATGCTCATTTGCGGACTCTCCCCCAACCCCTACGGGGTTGCATCCTCGCTATGAATCCCGCACATTGCAATCTGCGACAAGAAGCGAATGTTTGAGTTACCATTGGACGTCAAAATCATCCCCTATTTTGGTCGTAGGTTCTTTAAGAATCTCTGGTTTATGTTGAGGAGCAGCCTCCGTATTTTCATCCATCGGCGATGATTCTTTGATCGGAGCTTCTACGACGAAAGATTCTCGATTCTCTTCGGCGTGTATTTTCTTCGCATATTCAATTTTCGGGCTGGGTTCTTGAGAGGGTTCTGGAGATGTCTCCTCTTGGGGTTCAACAACGATATTGCCTTCCCCAATTTTCAGTTCAGCAAAGCCTTTTTGCATCACATCCTCAATGTTGGGTCCGCCTCTATCCATGCCTTTCATGATGAAACCTTGGACATTCAACTTCATCAATGCATGGGTCAAATCAATGTGAAAACATGAGGTTATTGCAAGCAGGGCTATTTGAGGGGCAGGCCCCCAGGCAGCATCATGCGCATTGGTATTGTGGTGAATCCTGATGCTGGACTCGGAGGGCGATTGGGCTTCAAGGGTAGCGATGGACGAGCAGCCGAAGCACGAGCTGCTGGTGCGGAAGATCGTTCAGGACCGCGAATGTTGGCCTGCCTTGCACGTTTTGATGAATTGTTGTCATCCTCACTCAACCGTACAAATGCAACGGTAACCCTCGTTCACTGGCAAGGTAGGATGGGGGGTTCTTGGATATATGCAAACTCCCTAGAGAGTTATTCAGAATGCATAGGAGATACACCTGAGGTGACAACCCCGGAACATACGGCGAATTTAGTGCACGAATTGATTGAAGCCAATGTGGATGCAATCCTCTACGCTGGTGGCGATGGGACCACTCGTGACATCGTTAAAGCACTTGGATCTCGTGATAAGGCGGCTCAAAGTATTCCTCTAATCGGGGTACCAGGTGGGGTAAAAATGCATTCAGGTTGTTTCGCTACGACCCCGAAAGCAGCAGCGGAAGTAATATTGGCGTTTGTCTTAGGGGATTTACGCACTTCAATTACTGAAGTGATGGACCTTGACGAAGAGGTTTACCAAGAAGGTGTTTGGAAGGTCCGAATGTATGGAGAGGCTTGGACTCCATCCTCCCCCCGGTTCATGCAGGGCGCTAAAGAACAGGTTGAACGAGCCAGCGAAGAAGAGACCATTGAAGGCTTATCTCAACATGTGGGCGCTCTTTTGAACGACGAATCGGATCTTATGGTCGTTTGGGGTAGCGGTGGCACTTTACGAAGAATGGGTGAGAATCTTGACCAGCCCCTCACGTTACTTGGGATTGACATCTATCACGGAAATACTCTTCACAACGACCTCAACGAGAATGAATTGATCGACCTTATTTCACAACATACAAATGAAGAAGGCGACGCGAGACCGCTCCTCCTTCTCCTATCACCAATGGGCGGTCAAGGTTTTTTGATCGGTAGAGGAAACTTACAACTTTCTCCAACTGTACTTCGTTTGATTGGTCATGCCAATATTCTCGGAGTCGCAACACCTTCCAAGTTGATTGGTTTGGAAGCGGTTAGAATCGATACCGGGGATGATGACCTTGATGACCTCTTCCAAAAGAAGCGATTTATCAAAATCCTTCAAGGATTTAGAACAACAAGATTGATTCGTGTCGCTGAGATGTGATCCGAATCCAAATCAACCTCATTCAAGCAAGGTTTTGGGAGACTTAATATCGCCTCAATTCCTCATTCGCCCATGGAGCAGAGAAAGGTTGTCGTTCTAACAGGGGCTGGTGTTTCGGCGGAATCAGGAGTACGCACCTTTCGTGACAATGGAGGCTTGTGGGAAGAACACCGAGTTGAAGATGTCGCAACACCCGAGGCTTGGCAATTGGACGCCGACATGGTTTGGCGGTTCTATCAAGCAAGGAGAAGACAGCTGTCGGAAGTCAATCCCAATGAAGGACACCTTGCCCTCGCAAGATTTCAAACTGAAGTCAAAGAATTTACGCTCATTACTCAAAATGTAGATGATTTGCATGAACGAGCGGGTTGCACGGACGTTGTTCACATGCATGGACAATTGAGAACGTTACGATGTGAATCCAGCCATGAGCGTGAGGTTCGGATGGAATCCAACGACCTATCCAATGAATTTGTGTATTGCAAATGTTGCATTCATCAAGAACGAATGCGCCCCGATATCGTATGGTTTGGAGAAATCCCTATGCAGATGCAGAGAATAAGAGAAGCGGTTACTGGATGTGACCTGTTTGTGGTTGTTGGTAGTTCAGGACATGTCTATCCTGCTGCTGGCCTGGTCAACCAAGCCAAGCGTTCAGGCGCACATACGGTTTTAGTTAACTTGGAGGAACCAGCAAATGCAGATGTATTCGACGAAGTACATCTTGGACCTGCGGGGGAATTACTACCCATCCTTGTCTCAAACTGGCTAAAAGAATTCAATTGAAGACTCAGTTTTGTTTGGCTGCCGCACGTAGCAGGCCTAAGAATGGAGGGCTGGGGCGATTCGGACGTGATTTGAATTCAGGATGATACTGTACGCCAACGTAATATGGATGGTCAGCGAGTTCAAAGATCTCACACCGTTGTCCTGATTCATCTTTGCCGACAAATATCAATCCGGCGTCTTCAATTCGTTCGATCAAATCCGGATTGACCTCATAGCGATGGCGATGGCGTTCATGAACCGCTTCTCCTGCACCATACAGAGTCCTAATTGCACATTCATCAACCTGCCATATCGTTGGCCGGCTTCCTAATCGCATGGTTCCTCCAAGATGTGTCTTGGATATTTCGGGCATGAAGACCACAGCTGCATGCTCGGGATTGTCCTCAAATTCTGTGGAATTAGCACCTTCCAAACCGAGTACATTGCGGCAAAATTCAATCGTGGCAACCTGCAATCCCAAACAAATTCCAAGATAAGGAACTTGATTCGTGCGGGAATGGTGAGCAGCGAGTATCTTTCCTTCTACTCCCCTATCACCGAAGCCACCGGGTACCAAGACACCGTGTGATGATTTCAATAACTTCCATGCTGTATTGTATTCATCCGGTGATTGGTCTAGCCACGATGGTTCGAGGTGGCTGGCTTCTATCCAGTTGATGACCAATTTGCGGTTTACAGCCATTGAGGCGTGTTGTAGACTCTTGATCACGGAAAGATAAGCATCGGACAAATCGGTATATTTTCCGACCATCGCAATGTTGACTTCTTCAGACAAATTGTCGACGAGATTGGCCATTTTTCCCCATTTAGACAGTAAATCAGTTTTCTTACAATCCACTCCAAGAATTTCGCAGAGCCCTTGTTGTTGAAGCATAAGGGGAACATGGTAGATGTTTGGAACGTCATGAGTTGACATAACGGCCTCTGGCTTTACGTGGCAGAAAGCCGCAAGTTTGTTACGAGTTTCATCGTTGAGAGGTTGCGATGAACGACAAACAAGGATGTCAGGTGTAATGCCTAATCCCCGTAATTCTTTGACGGTGTGTTGGGTCGGTTTTGTTTTTTGTTCGCCAACAGGTCCTAAGACAGGAACCAGGGAAACATGAACGAAGGTGACGTGTTCTCTTCCAACACGGAACTGGAATTGTCGTAAAGCCTCAACATACGGTGCCGATTCAATGTCTCCAACCGTCCCACCGAGTTCAATAATGCAGGCGTCGGGGAGTTCATCGCTACCGTCTGCCGAGCGCGAGGCAACGTCTTCTATCCAATCCTGTACGGCATCAGTGATGTGGGGGATGACTTGAACGGTCTTTCCAAGATAATCCCCTCGGCGTTCGGCTTCGAGCACTTTAGAATAGATTTTTCCTGTTGTGAGGTTGTTGTCCTTTGAAAGATTGATGTCAAGAAACCGCTCATAATTCCCAAGGTCCAAATCGACTTCGCCGCCGTCATCGAGAACAAATACCTCGCCATGTTCGAACGGAGACATTGTGCCTGCATCGCTGTTCAGATAGGGGTCTATTTTGATGGATGTGACCCTCAGGCCAGCGCTTTTGAGAAGAACTCCGATGCTGCTTGCGGTTACGCCCTTTCCTAAACCAGAAAGCACGCCTCCACTAACAACTACGTATTTCATGCACCATCAACGGGCTTTTAGGCCGTCGCGCCTCCCTAATCAACATACCTCAACATCGGGATTGTTTTACTCTGTCATGGAAGAATTGTGCTAAACCCTATGAGCGAAGGATGAAAAGGTGCCCAATGTAAACATAAACGAGGGCGAGCAATGATTCATCTACCAAATGCCATGCCCGCTTGGACAAAAAGCCGAAATGAAGTTGGTGGCTTCTCCATTGAACAGCACCCTGTCCCTTCTCCAGCACGCGGAGAAGTCCTCATCAAAACGAAATCAACATCGATATGTGGCACCGATTTACACATTTGGAAATGGGACGATTGGAGCAGAGAGAACGTACCGCTTGGCACCGTAACAGGGCATGAAACATGCGGAGAAGTTGTAGCCTTAGGTGACGGAGTTAACTCACATAGCATCGGTGACATTGTGGCCATTGAATGCCACCTTGCCTGCTGGAATTGTCCGCG
>CAXAHZ010000036.1:0-10761 GCA_963968875.1 uncultured euryarchaeote | reverse complement strand
GTTCGTGAACCGCATTCATGTCCAACTTAGAGAGGTAGTTAATCGCTGCTCCAGTCGCCATCATACCCGAAAAATTACCCAACCCGCCTTCAAAGCGAGCAGGTGGCTTTGCCCATGTGGCTTTGTCATATGTGGAGGCGGTTACGGTCTGTCCACCCGACTGAATGGTGCGGAGTCCATCCAGAAGTTCGTACCTCCCCCATAGACCACCCATACCCGATGGACCACACATTTTGTGAATCGAAAAAGACAAGAAATCAATGTCCAAATCCTGTACATCAACGTTCATGTGCGGTGTTGATTGTGCACCATCTACCGAAACCAATGCCCCATGGTCATGAGCGATTTTTGTGATCTCTTTGATGGGTATGGATATGCCATCAAGGTTGCCGACATGGCTCATTGAAACCAATCGTAACTTACTACCGGCTTGGTTGCATGCTTCTTCAAAAGCTTCCATATCAAACATATTGTTATCATGACTCTCGACCACTCTATGGTCTATTCCTTGCTCTTGTTCAAGTTGAAGCCAAGGGACCAGATTGGAATTGTGTTCTCGGTCAGTGGTAAGTACAACGTCTCCTTTATTCCAGGACATCCCATGAGCGATTTGATTCAGGGAATGTGTGGCGTTTCTCGTAAACACGACTTCGTTTGGATCGCTTGCGTTTATGAATTTCCCAAGGGCAATTCTTGCATCTCGTACGGATTTTGAGACAGCAGTGCCGTACCTGTGAACTGAGCGACCACCGCATCCGGGCGTTTGAGTGTAATACTCATGAATTGTATTGATGACGGATTGAGGCTTGAGTGTTACGCAAGCATTGTCCAAATAGGCTGGAGCATTGTCTCCAGATAGTGTTGGGAAATCATCTCGCAATTTATTAAAATCCATCACCATGCCTCCTGATCGGGATAATAGTCTAGTGCTGGTGCGTTAACTCCACATGTGGAACATTGCAGTCTACTCGACATTACTGCTTTACATGACGAACATTTTGAACCTATAACCACATTTGTATTGCACCCCGGTGATAGGCATGGGTGGGCAAGTTCTCCATTTTCCTTCCGGAAGAGCGGTGAAGCCGCCCCGCATTCAGGACATCGTGAATCGGTTTGTATCGATGCAACTGTGCCCCCCTCCATCTCGATGGATGCATCCAGAGCTGCCTTTGTACGCACGTTTGCATCGGTCCCAAGCATACGTTGTGGATACCATAGGACGAAAAACAGCAAAGGTAGAGAACCGATTCCGGTCAAAATATGGACGATGAGGAATGGGATTTGGGAATCACCTATGGTTGCTATGTGGTGAATTCCTGCCCATGAAGAAATAAAGACAAGTGCCATCCAAAGAGCAAATGCTGCGCTCCATCCTGCGAGTGAATGCTCTGCCATTTCTGTTTCCATTACGCGGACATCTTCATGGAGATGATTGATTTCTACATGGAGGTCTCGTGTTTCAATAACGGCTTTCCAAAAGAAGAAAATAAAGAACAACACAATCAATACGATGAGTGTTCCTTCCATCATATCTGAAAGTTGTATGCTGATGGGGAACCTTGGATTGTTTCTGTGGAAAAAGACCTGTGCCAAAGCCAATCCATTCCACATTACAAGTAACGATAGTGCATGGATTTTCATAACAGGGAAGAGGTTCCATGCCTGAAAGGCGAACCAGGCCCAAAACAAAACCGAAATTAGAATTTGAAAGAACTGGAATCCGTTGATGGCCAATACTCCATCAATACCTGTGACGGTAGCATCTCCACCACCAAAGAGCTCACTGGATATTGAACCAAGGAGGAATGCTAGAACACCGAACAAGAGTGCTGTGTAGTGTTGTTTGTTCCATTCTGATTTCAAGAGTTTGAATTGGAACACCCACTCTCTTCGTAATCTATCAATGAATTCGCCACCCGGGATTGATGAAGATAAAGGGCGAGATAATATCACATCTCCCATGCGAAATGGTAGCGAGGTATGCTCTCGTTCGCTCTCAACGACCGATGCCCCCCCCTCGCCCATAACCCTCGGTGTATGTCGTACCTATGAGTCCTTTCGCCGTTTCATTCTCCTCTTAATTTCGTCTTCATGAGGGGTGACGGTTAAACGAGGAAGGAGGTTCGCCCGAAGTAGAGCCGAGATCGCATAGCCTGGTAGTGCGCGCGACTGGAAATCGCGTGGGCCTGTCCCTCGGGAGTTCAAATCTCTCTCTCGGCGCCACCTACGAACACCCGTTATCTCAGATTTACAAGGGAAAGTATGTTATCCGCATATTTTCTCGGAGGAGCGTGAGTCTCAATTTCCTTCAAGACCGGCGCTGGTGGTTGGCGTTTTTTGGTGTCGGGTTATTGATGAACGGCCTCGCAATTGTAAACAGTGATCTCGGTCTTGATGTTCATGTCAGATTAAATGTGGTCAACGACGACTCAAATGCTGGTTCCGACTACCCATGGGGCCCGACACGATGGTCCGATTCTGATGTTCAAGAACCTGTTTCTTCAGGAGAATATGAAGGTTATATTGGACCTTGGTATGCATCCGTAATCGCCATTCAAATCACATCGTTCGTTTCCTTGGTTATGCTTTCATTGTTGGCTGGATATATCCCACGCTGGAGACGAGATGTAGAATCAATACCCTTTGATCCAATGTGGAGTGCTCTTGTGGCTTGGAGCCCTTGTCTCATGTTTGCAACAGGTAGAGGCTATGATGAGGCTATCTTGGCGCTTATCCTGGCACTTTCAATCGGTTGGTTATGTTTCGTCGACGGTAGTAAAACACGCCATTTAAGATTTGGAATTTTGATGATGGCAACCTCGGTCATGTGCATTTTGGGGTGGAAAGGATTTGCACCTCCCACTGCCCTCTTGGTTTGGCTCGGAGTCTTATTGGTCGGAAACCTATGGCTGTTTATTGATGAACGGTTCTCAAAGACCGCAGACATACCGATAACTCAACGTCCCTGGCTGATGAGCAGTGGAATGTTTTGTTTGACACTTGCGGCCATTACGTTTGTCGGATGGCTTGGATATGGAGGGACATTTTCTATTGTAGAAGATTATCCTCTGGTATTTCTTCTTAGCATACCGTTTGCTTTCATAGACGGTATTGGTTTATTCCTCTTGGTCGGGTTTTGCCTTTGGCCTTTTGTCACGTCACGTTTCAAATTCCCGTCTCCAACAGGCCGTCAGATTACGATGGTTGCGTGCTTCATTTCCATCCTTGGGGCTGGAATGGTTGCATACATTGGGGCTTTATGGACGCTAGAGAGTCAACTTTGGAACATCTCCCTTTTCCAATGCATGATCCTTCTTGGCAACAACGGCCGCTATGCTACAATCCTCGTTTTACCAGTGATTATGTTGCTTCATTTGTCGCAACCAGTAGCGATTGAATCCAAGCCGTCCAACATTGAAACGGTTCCATCTCAATCAATGTTCATCGCTTTGCTCCTCCTCTTGCCGATTGTCATGTTTACGGGTCTCCACGGCCAACAATTATGGCAAGATGATGCTGGTTCTGCACTAGCAGATGTTCTTGACGGAGACGAACAGTCCTTTCTTCTGGTGGCGGAGGAGTCCCTCGCCATGCATTCGTTGTATGTCTTGAAGACCAACGTAGATCTCGATGGAACTGCAAATATAGAAGGCCACTGGCGCTCTCCCGGTCTCGCTGAGGCTTTTCTTAATTCCAGCAATGTCGATGCCTTGCTCTTAGCGCCAGGTGTAGATCATCCGATCGATGAATCCCTTTGGATCCTTCACACCGAACAGGTAACGCCTTTTTCGCTCTCATCGGGCTCCTCTAATGATGAATGGCGCCTTTACCTACCTGTGTAAAATGAAACGGGTCGGCGCGAAGCGATTATATCCATTTGGCCGGTCGCTCGGTTCACTGCCACCGTGGCTTAGGGGTATAGCACCTCATTGGTAATGAGGAGGTCGCGAGTTCAAATCTCGCCGGTGGCTCTTGATGTTTCCATTCGTTCACACCGGTTCGGAAACGGGCATATTTTCCACTCAGTGACCTCAATGTATAAGAGGCGAATTTTGAAATTACACATTGAGAAGGCAACTTCTCAGATGGGATGCACATGGAGCGAAAGCAAGAGAAAAACAACGAAATGAACCAAAGAGTTCGCGAATTACAAGAACAAGTCGACGAATTAAAAGAACTAGTGAACACATTGTTGAGTGTCATAGTGGAAGAGCCAGATGGCGTCCACACCGGTGACGCTCCTACCTTACCTGGCCATGGAATGGCACAGGTTTGCATGTGATTACCCTTTGATTACTGCTAACGGGTTTAGTCGCACTACCGGTCGAGCGAGTCCTGCTTCGCTGGTAAGGCGAATGACCTCATCAACGTCCTTGTAAGCATCAGGGGCTTCTTCTGCCAGAATATTTGGAGTGGAGGCATGGATGCGGATTCCTCGCGATTCCAGTTCTTTTTTCAATGCCTTTCCGTCGATTGACTTTTTGGCCGCAGCACGAGAGAGTGCTCTGCCAGCACCGTGGCATGATGAACCAAACGCCTGATTTTCTCCTTCCAAAGGTCCAGCCATCATCCAAGATCCAGTGCCCATGTCGCCTGGAACAATCACCGGTTGACCGGTTGAAGAGAATCGGGATGCTATGTCGTCATGCATTGCTGAAAAGGCTCGAGTAGCACCTTTCCGGTGGACATAGCATGAGCATGAGGTGCCATGAACTTGGTGGGTTTCCAATTTCGCAATGTTGTGAGCGACATCATACAAGGTGCGGGCTTCACCGAAATCTCCCATCTCAAGTTTGAGAACCGTTCGCAACCGAGATGCTAGAACTGCCCGATTGGCAAAAGCAAAGTTTGCTGCAGCATTCATCGCATCAAGATAGTCTTGACCTTCTTTTGAGTGAATGGGTGCCGATGCTAATTGACGGTCCGGGAGTGAAAAACCCCACGAATCGTTTGTCCACATGCCTTCGCTGAGTTTGTACTTGCTTTCAAGCAGACGAACATGGTCCGTACAGACTTGATGACCCAATCCTCTGCTTCCAGAATGTATCATGGCGACAATTTGGTCATCAAATAGACCCCACTGTTTCGCAGTTTGTTCATCAACAACCTTTCCAACCGTTTGAAGTTCAAGGAAATGATTTCCACTTCCAAGCGTGCCCAATGATTTCATTCCTCTCTCGATGGCACGTTGGGAAATATCGGCATTCTCAGTTTCGAGAATCCCTTGAGATTCTAAGAAGTTGAGGTCCTCATCGTGTCCGTAACCTAAATCCAGAGCTGCTTCAGCCCCGCCTTGAAGGAGCTCCTTGAGGTCGCTGCGAGTTATGTCAACACCTCCTTTTCCTGAGCCCCCTGCTGGGATTCTTCCATTTAAGCGACCAGCGAGTTTATTGAGATTTGGAATATCTTTCTCTGTGGCATCAAGGGCTAAAAATCGGACGCCGCAATTGATGTCAAAACCAACGCCTCCGGGTGAGATTGCTCCACCTTGCTCGCCTGCATTCTCATCCGTAGCTACGACTCCACCGATCGGGAATCCGTATCCATAATGCCAGTCTGCCATGGCCCAGGCTTCACCAACAATACCTGGCATGGATGCGATATTGACAAGTTGTTCAGGACCTCTATCATCGCGATGCAAATTCATGTGGTGCTTATCGGCGACAATGCGTGCATCAGCGAGCATGGACCCGTGGGCCTTGATTCGCATGGTGCCATTGCCCTCATCAACCAAGTGGTTGCGCCATGAGTCGCCCATGTCGCCCTCCTCTAGCCGGTTGGTTTTGAGACTTTTCACAAATAGGGGTCTACGCTAAATGGATAGCACAGGCTTGAAGGGGGAGGTCGTTTTGGACGAAGCGTTCACACAGGAACGGTGGTTGATAGATGTCCCTTCCTCCTATTGATTTAGCAGTTTTTCATGAAAACGGCTACTTCCGCCGTCAATGCAGGGTTACATCTCTCTGGTTTTGGACTACCGATGCAGATAGAGAAACGTGTGGAGATACTTCTGAAGATGAATATTCCTTTATTGGTGCCCCGCTTATTGGAGGTTTTGAACAACGGGGTAAAGCCCTCAAAGATGCTATGCGTGAGGCTTTTCTATCGTTCTTTGAGCAATCAAATCACACCCGTGTTGAACCCTACCCAGTTCTTGCGAGGTGGCGCGATGATATTCATCTCACCATTGCCTCCATTGCTGATTTTCAACCGCATGTCACCTCGGGTGAGGTCCGCCCTCCTGCAAATCCCTTGACAATATCTCAACCGTGCATTCGTTTGACAGATGTCGATGCAGTAGGTCGCTCTGGGCGACACTTGACAACATTTGAGATGATGGCGCATCACGTATTCAATCGTTCGGACGATGGAGAATATCTGTATTGGATGGAAGAATGTGTCCAATTTTGTCATGAAATGCTCACCGTAACTTTTGGAATCAACAGCGACGAAATCACCTATGTAGAAAATCCGTGGTGTGGCGGTGGAAATGCCGGGGCTGCGGTTGAAGTCATCGTTGGTGGACTGGAATTGGCCACCTTGGTTTTCATGGATATGGAAGAACATCCTGACGGTGATGTTGAACTGAAAGGTGACAAATATCGTAAAATGCCACTGCAAATTATAGACACTGGCTATGGTTTGGAGCGTTTTTGTTGGGCTGCAGCAGGTACTCCAACCATTTACGAAGCCATTTATCCTGAAACTGTAGCATGGTTGAAACAACTGGCTGGTTTTGACGATGTCACTCAGCAGTGGCCTTCGTTAAATTTAGATGCCCTATTGGGTGAAATGAGTCGTCTGAATGGGATCATGAACATTGAGGCAGGTGTGGATGGCGATGAGTTAACACAGTTGTTCCTTCATCGACTCAGCGAACGGGGTGTCAATGTTTCAGCTGAACAATTCTCTGCAGTTACCGAGCCGCTTGCTAACATTTACGCAATTCCCGACCACCTCCATGCTCTTTGCAATATGTTAGGAGATGGGCTCGTGCCTTCCAACGCAAAAGCAGGATATCTCGCTCGAATGCTGGCAAGGCGTGTTCTGCGAATGCGGGATGAACTCAACATTCAAGTCTCCTTGTGTGACCTTGCTGAGCATCACTTGGATGTCAATCTCGGAAATCATCTCAACAAACAAACACGTGAGGGCCTGTTGACCATTTTAGAACTTGAGGAGGAGCGCTACGGTGAAATGCTTCGCAAGGGAAAAAATGTCATCTTGACCCAGTTGAAGGGAATTGATAAGAAATCAGAGTCAATTCCAGATAAGGCCTTGTTCACGATGAACGATTCTCATGGCTTGGCTCCGGACATGGCCGTTGCCTTGGCCCGTGATGCTGGATGGGGTCACGTGAGCCTTAGGACTGGTTTTTCAGCCGAGATGGCTGAACGCCATGCTCTCATGGCAAAGGAGGCAGCACGTTCTGTTGACAGTACAGGGCCAAGTTTTGACACAGGATCTTTCGGGCCAACTGAACCACTCTACTACGCTGACGTCTCAAGACGTGATTTTAATTCGGAAGTGATTGGTGTTCTTCCTGTTCCAGAAGGCCAAGGTCCTACCGATGCGACCCACGCCGTCATTTTGTCATCCTCTGCTTTCTACCCTGAAGGGGGTGGTCAGGAAGGTGATTATGGCCAACTCACCCAACATGATGTCGTCGTTACGGTTCTTGATACTCAAAAAGTAGGTGACGTCATTTTACATCTTTGCGATGGGGAATTGAAGGTTGGAGAAGCTGTCTCTGGCGAACTCGATTGGACACGAAGAAAACAACTCATGGATCACCATACAGCAGTCCATATCGTCGGTGGTGCTGCACGGAGAATCTTGGGACCTCACATCTACCAAGCAGGAGCAAACAAATCTGTGGAAAGTGGCCGCTTAGACATTACCCACTTCAACCGTTTGACCCGTGATGACCTTGATACCATTGAAGCCCTTGCGAATAAGGTACTTGGTGAAGTTTCTCGGACCGAAAAAACAGAGTTAAATCGTAAAGATGCTGATGAAATATATGGTTTTGATTTGTACCAAGGTGGTGCTCCGAAAGGAAACTCCATTCGAGTGTTGAAGATTGCCGAACACGATGTCCAAGCATGTGGAGGAACCCATCACGATGAGCCAGGTCAAATTGGGTCAATCCGAATTGTTCGCTCAAACGCCGTTCAAGACGGTGTTGAGAGGTTGCACATTGTTGCGGGGGAGGCTGCTCTTGAATACGCAAGAACTCAGGATGAAATCCTTCGGGTGTCAAGCGAGATATTTGGTGTTCCTTCCGCAGACCTTCCCAAAGCAGCGGAGCGATTTTTCACAGAATGGAAAGAGCAGCGTAAAACCATTGAACAACTCGAGGCAGAAATTGTTCGTCTGCGAACTTCTGGTGGGGGAAGCGATTCCTCTGATGTAGACGGTGTTCGTGTGGTTGTGATGGAGGTTGATGGGGACCTCAAAACCATGACGAAAATGCTCAAAGAGTTGACGCTTGACAAAGACGTTCCAACGCTTGCCGTACTCGGTTCCCGTGACGGTGGAGGTAAGTTGATGATCGCCGTTACAGAACATACCTCAGCAAGTGAGCGATATGATGCAGTGACACTGTTGCGGGCCATATCACCTCATATCAAAGGAGGAGGCGGTGGTCGCCCAACCCTCGCACAAGGAGGCGGTTCGTACCCCGAAGGTCTCCAAGATGCACTCGATGCTGCAAAGAAAGAAATCGGAATCTAACTCAATCGTTGAGTATACTTTTCAGAGCTTGTGTGTCAAAGTAGGATACTGCTTGGTCATGCGCTTCCCGTGGCTTGAACCATCGTGCTTCCGATATTTCCTCTGTTTGAAGGGTCAATTCACTTAGACTTCCATCCCAGGTAGATCTGTAGGTGAATGAAACGAATGAGATTCCCTCATTATTGAATATCTTCTGGGTGATTACAGGCTCCGATGATTCAAGAACAATTTCCAGCCCAAGTTCTTCAAGGGTCTCTCTGACGCAACCGATTGCAGGATGCTCGTTGTGGTCCATATAACCTCCAGGGAGTGTCCAAAATCCATGAAAGTGTCCTCGCTCTACCTTCGCCATTAACACTTCACCTGCCGAATTTTGAATCATGACCTTTGATACCAATCGGTGCAGTGAACGATAGATTGATTCACGAACGACTGGATGAACACAATCATCTGAAATACAGTCGTCTTTCCACGCCCAATCTTTAGGCCAGTCAATGTGGGGGTAGCCTTTGACCACTTCATAGACTCCAGTTTCAAAACGAATGGATAAGGACATCTTTGCAGTGAATTCAATTCCTAGCGATTTAAGTTCCAATACGGTCGGAAATCGCAGTGATTCCTCTCCTTCTTCTCTACCCTTAATTGGAAGCAGTGGGCCATCTCCCGAACCATTGACAAGGAGAACCTTCCCATCATGTTCGAGATATACGACTGTCTCGGGATGCATGTTGTAGCCAACACATCGGTAGTCATGAATGCTCGTATATTTACGAGTCCTTTATCATCATCTTTCAGTTCTTGTGGTGCGCTCAAGAATAAGCATTCAGTACATGAAAGCGTGCTATGGGCCATGTACACGTTATTCTACCGAAAGACGATTCTAGAAATTCGTTGAACTATTTACTTATCCTTGAAGGTACCAAAGTTCAATTCCATTAATTGGTTCATACCCGGCAAATATTAATTGATCTCCGAGCGTCATGAATGCATGGATGTAGCTTGAACCAGAGTTACGATAGAGATCATTGACCATTCTTGTACCACTTTCTGTTCCATCAGTCACCCATAATTCAAGACCATGAATCCCATCCGATGCTGTGAAGTACATGCTTCCATTAAATTGATAGAATATTGAGTTCACACCATCCAAAGTAGAGTCACCTGAACCAACGCGCAGGTCTTTTACCATCATAGTGCCATTTCCAGTTCCGTTTGAAACCCACAATTCCTTCCCGTTTACTCCATCATTTGCATAGAAATACATTTTACCGTCATATATCTCCATGTTTCCAAGATTAGGATAAGAAGAACCAGTACCGGGATTTACGTCTTTTACCATAGTTGTTCCTTCGAAAGTACCGTCTGTCACCCATAGTTCACTTCCATTGACACCGTTATTCCCTACGAAGTAGTATTTGTCTTCGTAGAGGGTAATTTGGTATTGGTAGCCGGAATTGTTACCCGGGTTTATGTCCTTTATCATGTATGTCCCCTCTTCGGTTCCGTTTGAAACCCATAACTCAGTTCCATTACTATCATCAAGGGAGGTGTTGTAATTAGTAGCATAAAATATGACCTTATCTTCCAATGGGTAGAACGGTCCGCTAATTCCGCGAGGATATTCAACTAAATTATGCACTGCAGTAAAATTTGCAATCTCTTTCACAAGAGATGTTCCATCTTTTGTCCCGTCTGAAATCCATAACTCAGCACCAGTTGTGCCATTGTCAGCAGTAAAGAAGAACTTATCTCCAATGACTTGGAAATCAAAAGGATCGGAGGATTGTTTCTCTACATCATCGGGTGCGATGTTAACCAGCATTCCAGTTCCTGTTGGAGTTCCATCTGTAACATACAGTTCGGACCCATTGACATCATTCCATGCCCTGAAGTACAGATTGCCATCCATGATGGCATATGTATACAATGATGAATATGTGTCAGCACCATTTAATGAACCGGGGTTAATGTCTGAAAGCAGCATGGTGCCACTTTCAGTACCGTCCGAAATCCATAACTCAA
>CAXAHZ010000035.1:0-10923 GCA_963968875.1 uncultured euryarchaeote | reverse complement strand
AAAACGGTTGAATCGGAAGTCCCACTGCTGGAATACCATCGATTGCCATCACCGGTACTGATAATTTCATGACCCGGTGCGACGATTTCTGGTTTCAAGTGTGGGCTTTGCCTCGTGAAGCCTTCGCCGTCTCGCATTCCTACAGAGGAGTTTTCCCATATCCCTCCGCCTCGCGTTGTCGCTCCAACTGAGATCGCCCTTGGAACGTTACCGGGAGCAGCGACATCTCCGTCATCATCTGGTCCTCCGTCGTTACCTGCCGCTGCGACGACATAGATGCCACTGTCTGTAGCCTGCCGGGTTGCTGAAACTGAATCCCCTTCTCTCTCATCCACCATGTTGGGAGTGCCCCCGAGCGAGAGTGAAATGATATCTGCTTCATATTCAAACTGGCACCATCGTATAGCGTCACCAACGTCTGATTCTAGCCCGCTGTTTTTACCTGAGCCGTCGTCTTGGAGTGCTGCAACCATTGCAAAAGTAACGTTGGGAGCAACACCTGGTTGGTGTCCTTCAGCAATGAGAATCCCTGCCATGAGCGTGCCATGTGCAATCGCCCCGTATTCCCGAGGCTCTGAGGATGTTCCTATCATATCATGAAATTGAACGGATTTACCCCTAAACGCCTCATGCCCGGATTCAATGCCAGTATCAACCATACAAACTCGTACACCTTCGCCAGATAAACCGAGTTCATGCAACTCGCGTATGCCGGTTGATTCGAAGGCCCATTCACTGTCTGCGAGCGGTAGATCAACCACGAGAAGATCGTTTTGCCACAAAAGCATACCAACTGAAACGAGAACTGCAAACCCCATGATGTTTGTCGCTGT
Source organism: uncultured euryarchaeote (assembly GCA_963968875.1). GTDB lineage: Archaea > Thermoplasmatota > Poseidoniia > Poseidoniales > Poseidoniaceae > Poseidonia. The sequence continues at coordinate 10,090 of CAXAHZ010000035.1, read as the reverse complement.
AAAAGCACGTCTTCGTGTTCTTACAACAGGCTCAGCTGTTAGTGGAGCCCAGCCCATGACTTCAGATCGCCAACCGACTTGGTGCTTAACAACCGCAGGATCCACGGCTGAAACGATGCTCCTATCAGAAGGCTCAGGTAGGTACTCAACGTGGTCAAGACCTTCCATAGTGGTGACTACCGTGTTGTTTGGCACAAGAACCCTTGTTTGACAAGGGGTCGAAATGTTCTGAATTCAGAACTTAGAACCTGAGCGACTACTGCGTGCTGTCTTGACACCGCCGTACACGACGAGCGAACCAAGGATGACAACTGCGAGGGTAAGCCATATCGAGTCTTGGCCTGCCGAAGATTCAGGGTCAAAGCGCAGTGGGAAGTCAAATTCGCCGTTATCCGGTCCAATTGATTCAACGTTGTTGGCTTCTTCTCCAACAACTTCGATTTTTACATCAAACCGATGGTCTCCCTGTGGCCTGGTGATGTTTTCAAACTCAGCATTGACAGTTTCTCCTGCAGGTATACTGATTGTTTGTTGCTCCCAGTTTTCGGTTCCTGACTCTCTGAAGGAAACAATGACTGAAGTGGCGTCCAATAGTCCGTTGTTCTGAACGGGGACAACAACACTGCCAGCAACATTTGCTATGTCATCGGATTGTGTTGCTATCTCGCCTTGGTCAACATAAAGTTTGATTTGGGCGTATTGAATCGTAACATCAACTTCTTGAGCATCTCCTCCAAGATTGGACACATAGACCTTCAAATCAAATCCTTCGCCATCGCTAAAGTCAGCTGGAGCAAATACGCTAAACAATTGAATGCTGTTTTTACCCTTCTCGAGAGTCATGTTTGAGTTCATTGGTGTTACCGACCATCCCTCAGGGATTCCACTTTCCAGAATTTCAAACGTGAACGTATCTTTTCCGTTTCCAGTGTTGGCTATATCGAAGCTGAACTTGCGGTCTACCAACGGGGAGATTCCGAGAACCTCTGTTGCATCTGAGATCACGTACTCGTAATTATTTGGAACAACAGCCTTTACTGTGATTTGACTGGCTTCTCCTAATTCAGTCTCAAGACGCAGTGAAACACGATGACCGTTGTCAAGATGCCATGCATCCTCTACCGAGGGTAGTGTAACCCTGACACTGACGTTGTCCGTCAGGATAGCATCTGCTCCAGTTGCATTTCCAATACCAAGTGACATGAGGATTGAACTTTCCCACTCATTGCTGGTTTCGTTGTACAATTCAACGGTCCATAGGTCTGAGTCTTGACCCAATCCCATTTCCGCAGTTACGGTGAATACATCCATGGATTCAGTACCGTTGTAGGTCACATCAACAGAGAAGATGAACTGGTCGTAAAGGGATTCGTTTGTTGAGGAAACTACAGCTCCGATTTCGATATCGGTTGAGTTAACAAGCAATGCACCCTCAACGCTGTTGAAATCAAGATCAAGAGCTGAGTTCACTCGGCGATTGTAGTCCAATACTGCTGAGATGGTTGAATCCGAAGCGACGACCATGCTTTGTCCTCCAAAGTACTCCATCTCCAAGTTACTGGAATGTTGAGTTGTCATGAACGAGCTGTCAAACAATACACTTCCTTCTGGCATGAGTAAATTGAGGCTACCGGTTGCCGGCAAGTCCACCATCCACGAATTACCATTTAGCGATGCTTCAAGAACAACTGCATCCGACATCACACCGGAATATTCGTTGTCCGCTCCTGCATGGTTAGGCATTGTAGCACCAAGTGGGAACCACTCAGTATCTAGAACGAGATAACCACCGAGTGCCATTGCCATTGAGATGTTTCCTCCTTCGGAAACACTCGCATCAAGCAGAGCAACCGCAACACCACCACCGTTCTGGGTCGGGTTTGCATCGGTCACGACAACAATCCATTCTCCAGGTTGTACCATGGCCGTCCACTCAAGAGTATCGTTAACCATGGTTCCAGTAACAGTAACTGCGTCGCGTTCAATTCCGGCCTTAGGGTAGAGTACAATCGTGGCGCCGTCAAGACGAGTTGTGTCAACTTGGTCAGTCACTGAACCGGTCACTTGAACCAATCCTGCAACAACTTCGATATCTGTGGATTGTGGGCTATTATAAACGGTAAATCCTGAGTCATTACCGGTCATGTAGTAGACTGTGTCAAACCCTTCTTTCTCAACGGTCACGTTGTACACGTCTTGAATCGGAACGAACAGTTCCCAAACACCGCTTGCGTCTGTTGTTACAACAGTGTTCACTTCTGTGTTATTTGCACCAATAACGGTCACATTGAATCCTTCAAGCCCTTCATTTTCCGATGGGGCACTGTTGTTATTCAAATCCCAGTAAACTCTTCCTCCGATCTCTACTTCCAATTCAGCAAAGACTGGATCGAGAGTTAGAGAGCCGTTCTCAGCATTCGTCATGTTAAACGGTGTTGCTGAGGTGTTGAGGTACCATGTTTGTTGTCCTGATGATTTATTGAGGTATAGACTCCAATTTCCTGGCATGAGCATTTGCTGTACACTGCCGTTGGAATCCGTTTTATCAAAGGTTACATTTCCAAGCCCGTCTTCGCTCACGGCTACAAGATTCTTGTCAGCAAGTTCGTTGAGCGTCAAGAGTTCTTTCAACTGAACCGAAACATCGACCGCTTCAAGAGTCTTGTAGGTTTTATCAACCCGAAGCGATGAATCAGCTCCAACGCTCAATGGCGCACGTAGAGTCTCTGTTGAATTGCTGTAATCGAACGGTGCCACAATCAACAACCATTCTCCTGCAGGAACATAGGCTGAAAACGAACCGTTTTCATCGGATCCAATATCAGTGAACCAAAGTTCATCTGCTTCGTTGTAAAGCAAGAAGTTGTTCATGATGCCATCTTCAGAACTGTTCAGCAATGTCCCAGTAACAAGGTATGTGTTCCTTAACGGGACAGGAAGAGGCGCTTCAGGTCCATCGAGACCAATGTAAATGTCTTCAAAGGCAATCTCACCGTTGAGGTCATAATCCGTTGCATTCTCATCGATGGCCGCTGTTCGGTTGAACACGAGAGTGTATGTACCAGGTGTCAAAGAAACATTGGCAACACCAGTTGAGGTGTAATTAGCGGCTGTTAGGTAAATCTCCTCACGGGACTCATCCGATGGAACGAGACGGAATTCAGGGGAAACCTTTGTTCCGTTCTCAAAGGAACCGTCCTCAGCAGAGTTGATGAAGACTTCAAAGGAGACTTCGATCGGTGCTGGGTTTGCAAAGAGTTCCATAGGAGATGTCTGTTCTGTAACGGACCGGTTCACTATAATTCCTGAGATTGCGTCAATGTTGAGAAGTTCCTCAACGACACTGATTTCCCACGTACCATCGATTAAATCGAGGTTGAATTGCCCCATCTCGTTAGCCGTCGTCGTCCATTGCAACCCATCTTGGTTGGTCGCTGTTATTTCGGGTGCTTCCCAGCGAGGGATGGCATTGGACCAACTTGTTGTGTTATCATAGAGGAAAATCATACCAGAAACCATGCTCGTTGGTTCTAGGTACAAGATTCCGAGGTCCATGTCATTTGCATCTGAAACTGCAACCAATTGGCCACCGCCTAATTCGCTGGTGATCATGCTTGTCGTCATGTCGTAATCAAATCCAGCAGGAACGCGCACTGAGTAATGTCCAGTGATGTTGGTTACCGATGTGAAGGTCAACACACCACTCTCAAAGTCTACTGTGACGCCGGATGCTGAATCGCTTGTGTCCAGTTTCATTTGAGGGGTTTCCTGCAGCCAAATCTCATAATCGTCTTGAGATTCATATGCTGGATAATACCGAAGACTTCCGTTGAGATATACCGACTCAGCATAGGTGATGTTCTTTTCCAAATCCTCTGAACCGAAGGCGATGTCAATTTGGTCAAAGAGTACATACTGGGTGTTGACATCGTCTCGTATGTCGTAAGTACCGAACAAGAGTTCGACGTACACAGTACCATTTTCATCTGATGTGACGTTTACCGGATCTATAATACCAGCAGTATTGTCAAACGTAATGGTACGATTAGCGACGTCAAAGAGAGGCTGCTGCGTCGTCGGGTTAACCGGGGAGACAAGATGTAGGGTGACGTCAACTGTTTCAGGCACTCCATATGCTAGTGTGATGTTTGTCGTTTCATCTCCTACTGTTACGGTTTCATTCAGGTCAAACCATTTGTCGCCGTCAGCGTCAACTCGGTAGTAATAATCACCCATAGGAATTGGTCCGTGACTGAAACTAGCATTTTCTATATCTGTCGTAATCATAACCTTGAATTCTTCACCGAGGGCTACATCAATAAATTCAATGGTCTGGTTTGGCATAAGTTCTCCGTCCATGTTCTTGAGAACATCCTCAAAGATTGCACCCGGCATGGTCATGGCAAGATCATAACTTGGCGCCACGCCAACGATTACAGGGTCTGGAAGAAGTACAGTCTTGTTGTTTTCAAGCAAAGCGAACATGTTGTATGTGCCCGGTAGTAAACCTGTCCTGTAGAATGAACCTGGTTCGACCATTGGTCCAGAGAAGGTTCCAGAACCGATGAATAAACCAGTACCGTTGAACGTACCAATTCCTTCGTAGGAACCTGCACCTTCGAACGTATCACCGCTTCCAGTATCGTAGTCGCCGTACGTTCGGGTAAGCGTTGTTGTGCCTTCCGAGGTAAACGTACCCGATGCATTTACAATTCCATCTACAAGGTATGTGGTCAATCCGTCTTTAATGCTGACGACACAAACGGTGTAGTTAGCAGGCATAATTGGCAAAGAGTCGTTATCGTTTTCACAATCGGTTGAGTTTACGGATTCCATCCATGTTGCTTCAATGGTACCTACTCCATCCCACGTTCCGTTGGCAAAGAACATACGGTTATCACCCAATTCACGGGTAAACGTACCGATGAAGTTCTTTACGACGGCTATACCGGTACTTTCAAAGGTTCCATTTTCTGTAAATATAGCCTCTCCAGTTCCTTGGAGGATTCTGCTCTCTTCCGAGGTGATGGAACCGCTGGTTGTTGTCACGGTGTAATTCTCGGTCATGGACCAAATATTACGTAGAATAAAACTGGTATTGGAAACTGCGTCTCCGGCGAAGGATTCGTCTCCGGACCATACAACTGTTCCCGATACACCACTGCTCTTGATTCCAACATCAAGAGGTGTATCAGAACTCACTTCACGGTTTGCCATTGCAGCGGTGACGTTCATTTCAGCGTCCCCTAACCATGTCATGTTAGCGACCTGTCCAAGGAGCGCTGTAATTGCATAGATGTCTCGCTCTCCGTTGGTCTCAGATGTGATATCGAGATTGTTGTTGTTGACTTGAGCGTAGCTGCCATCACGGATTGAATCACGGGTTGCGACGGGGTTGTATTCCCCTGCGAAGGCAGAAACACGAATGCGTCCGGCTGGGACAGTGTATTCGTAATTGCCGTTCTCATCAGCATCTACAAACCCAATTGGGATCCAGTATGTATCTGCATCAAGGTCTTCAGGACCTTCACCGGAGAACGCATCACGCTCAATCAATAGACGAACGCCTGGGATTCCCTCGCTGTTATCGGTCATGGTAACTTGACCGGAGATTTGACTTCCTGGGTAATATTTGAGAATCTTCACCTTGGTGTTCGAGTCGGTAATTCCGGCTTCAGATTCATCATCGTACCAGTTTGCAATGACATAATGGTTCATCATTGCACCGGGTAAAGGAAGTGCAGAAGAAAGAATGCTGTTTGGTGAACCTGAGATCATGAAGTGTTGAGACGGTTGGGGGTTGGAAGATGCCGTATCCAATCCTAGAGTTGATGCCCCGTATCCGACGTATGTTCTTGCAACCATGGTGTCAAAGAACGCTGGCATGTGGTCCACACGGACGTCTTCAATCTGCAACGGGTCAATTTCCTGCCCTGCTTGTTGGTTCAAGAAGTCCTTTTGCATTGCAAGGTCAACTTCTTCTCGAGTCATCTCGTCGCTGAAATCGCCACGGGTCGTTTCGTAGACTTCATCCATGTATGTACCGGTATCTTGTCCAGCAAGAATGGTAGGGGCACCAAAGATACCCATCGGTTGACCTCCGTTGTAATTGTAATCCGCAGTGTAGCGGCCCGCACGGGGGTACAATCGGTTGTCAATGGCAAAGTAACGGATTTCGTGGTCTCTTGAGATGGTTTCTCCAGGAGCTTTTTCGTAATCTTGCACCATGTAATTGCCTTCTTCTCCGCCGACATCCATGATGTCGTGATACATGTCGTGAATGGTTGCGTCCCCATCAGCAGCAAGGGCTGCAGTTAGCAATTGAGTGACCATTGCGATACGAGCGTTCTTACGGTGAATTGAGGTTGCAACATCGAGGTAATCTTCAATCAAGTCCTCTGTGTACCAGTATTCACCAAAGATGGTGTGGGATGCTGATTCCACAGTATCGTCCGCAGAGCGGATGTTGTTGCTAAACGTCTGTTCAGCTGCGTCTGCATCGGCCCAGTCATCTCCCAAACAAATAGCGGTTATTTCGGATTCACAGGGAAGTTGAACGCCATCTTTGTAGAGTCGGTGGACAAGGGTATCGGTGTCAAATATTCCAGCCACATGTTGATGCCCTGTTGCCATGACGATGTTCCGGTTTGTTTTGACAACAGAGAATGAACGGTCTTGTATGAAATCAATCATGCCTTCATCCGAGCGTGTTTCCATATCCGTTAATTCGTCAATTTGTTCCTCAGTAAGGTACTTTTCGAGAACGTTCTGGAAATTAGGGGTGAAGACGGTATCCAATCCTTTGGACTTTGCATAATCGCGGTCACCTTCAGCAAGCTGCCAGATAAACATAGCAGTCAAATCGTCTTGGTTACGTGCCAGAAGCATGTTACCTGTTGCAGGAATTCCAGACTGGAAGTTGTCTGAAACCGAGGGATGGTCTCCAGTGGTTAATGCTTGGAACCCGTAATCCCACCATGATACGAAGGCTGGCCGTTCGGAGTACGTTACGTTTGTATCTTGTCCGGCAAGCCATTCATAGGCCCGATTCCAACCATCGTCATTGAACGATGAACCGAAGTTTCCAAGATACTGGCGACCTTCATGGCTGCTGCTGTCTAGAATGGAAAACCCGAGTCCATCAAACCTGAAAATATCAGGGACAATGTCGTAGATTCGTTCATCGAGGTCGCCCTCTGCAGATGATGATGAACCTGGAATTGCTGAATCAAGACCGTAGGTTGCCTGCTGGCTGAACAGCATGAGCATAACGAGGAAGATTGCGGAGAACTGTGGTGTTCGCCATACAGCCTTACGGGCACCTGCAATACGGTCAGCAGGAGTTCGGATTCCGAACTTCTTCCAAGAACGAACCATGCCGCTCCAGTTTGCCCACTTGCCCAAGGAAACAATACCACAAGCACCGAGGATGGCCATGATTGGAGTTGCATTGAACATGAAACGAGCTGCATTCCAAGCCATGAAGGTTGCAGCAAAGAGCCAAACACCGAATACAAGGTCAGTGGAGCGACGATGACGCATACCTCGCCAAAGGAAGGTACCGCCCATCACAAGAGCGAGCAAGAAGGTGATCGGTCCGAAGGAGGCAAAGAGTTGAGCACGGTTTGGTGCGTTTGCTTCAGCAACGGTTCCGAAAATCTTGGTCTTTGCGAAGTAGCCGCTTCCGGTAAACAGAACGTCCCATGCATCGGACCATTGTGCTAATTTTAGGACGAAAAGCAGCGTAAAGAACACCGCCGCAAGTGCCCCAAGTGTCCCAAGCACAAGCAACCATGGCTTATCACGGAACCCAGTGGTTACGAAGGCAATAGCGAGCGTAAATCCAAAGATGAACAAGAAGGGTTGAAGGCCGGTTGAATCAAGCACCAAAGAAAGTTGTGGATGCCCGTAGAACGGTAGAGCCATTAGGAAAATCACGGAAAGCATGGTAAGGAACATCACGCTCATCGTGGTTGAATCTCTGCGGCGGAACATGTTCAGTGCAACTTGAAGGGCATAGGCTAGGAAAAGAATTGATGGTCCAACAACGAACCCTTTCCATCCCAGAGAAGCAATACCAAAGGCAACACCTGCAAGAATGGCATTGGCCATTGCAGCTTGGCGATGAACAAAGACATCTCGGAAAGCACGAATGAAGGACATTGGGTGGGCCGAAGTTTCCTTAGTGATTCGTGCAGTACCCGCGTACTTGACGGCGCGCAACCAATACATGAACCCGATACTGATGAACAGCATTACGAATGCGTCGTGGTCTGCAAGTGCCCATGTTGAATGAGTGACGTGAGCGGGCATAAAAGCAACAAGCCATGCTGCAATAACGGCTGCACCTTTTCCAAAGTGATCTCGTGCAGTTGCAGCGATTGGCAAAATTGTAAGAGCACCGTAGATTGCAGGAAGACCGAGCATACTCCACCAAATCGCATCTTCTGGGTTTTCAAGGAAGGGCTGAAGAAGCATAGCTCCAACTGCCATCGACCAAGTAAAGAGAGGAGGACGAGGATTGATCCCACCAATTGGGTAGAACCGGTCTGCATCCACAACAAGGTGAGCGTTGTTGGCTAGAATATAATCCACAACTCGCTTCATGTACCACGGGTCAGAACCACCGGTCATGTCCCAGTTGCCTGTGCCAAAGGCACTCATGGATGGAACAATGTACCACTGGATTCTGATGGTGAGTCCGATGATGAAAGCCAAACCAATCATCATTCCTGCACCGTGAGCACGCAAGAACAGGCGTGCATTCGATGGTTCGTGCTCGCCACGGTTTGCCCATCCACCGAATTTCTCGTGGATAGATATGTAGTAAATTGCAACGCAGATAAAGAACGTTATACCCAACCAAAGGAGAGCACCCCAAGTTCCTTCAAGGTTTTCAGTGTACCAAATCTTGTCTTCGTACCAAGATGAAACTTGGTAGAGAGCGAACATAGAACCGGTCAGCATGGCACGGGTGAACCAACGCTCAGCAAACATTCCTGCAACGATGAGGGCAACGATTCCAGTAAAGAAGGCAGCCCAATAACCGACATAGCCGTGGTAACTTTCTTCTGACGTCAAACGCAACTGGTCAACAAGGTCAACTGAATTGAAGTGCCACAAAGAACCTGCGAATGCAAGTACCCAAACAGCCAAAGCAGTGATGAGAGGAGCAGAGGAAGCGTTCCAGCCGCCTTTTTCGCTTACCATTGAGAACCATCCTTCATCACCAGCTGGGTTAGCAATACCTCGTGCCACGACACCGAGGAGCAATCCAAGTGCAGCGAACATGGTCAAGTAAGCAAAGAAGACGTATGCTGCGGCTTGGCGACCCAAATTGAGAGTTGAGACCAACTCACCACCTTCAGTGGTGAAGGTGGTTTCTAAGGAGGAAAAGTAGTCACCTGCTGCTGCAAGTGCAAACCACAATCCAACTGAGGAGAAGGTCAACATCGTATTCCACTCGTGACGTCCACGCATATCCAGGTTTGACCCGATAATGACGATGAACGCAAACATCATCGATGCAAGCGCACCGACTTCAGTGAGGAGGTACAATGCCTCGGCACCAACAAGCGATACCACCAGCACTCCGAGGGAGAGAAGGGAAGGTGATATCTGACGCTGGGCGAGAATTGCACGAGGCACAATGGCCACCATGCCAGCGATGGCGACGATAATCATCGGCATCAGGTTATTTACGTCCATTTCGTAGGTAATTCCCACGATTTTCATAGCAGCAAGAGCCAGCAATACTGCCAGGGGAGCGAAGAGCCACCCCAAGGCGATATTTGGCTGCGCTGCCTTCATATCAGTTTCATCTTTCATGTCGTTTCCCTCTATTCAAGGCTCAGCCTCAAGGCTGATGCATTTTGCCCACTTGTGAACCCCTCTTGAAGGTGACGGGTTTAGATGCAGTCCCAATAGGACATCAGTACCCGTTTTATCCATTATTTTCGTTTTTATTCTTTTAGTCGCCCAACTCGCCGGAGAAGGCACGAAATCCGATGTCAGTTCGGAAATGTCCTCCGTTCATTTTTACTTGGGCTAAAAGTTGGTAGGCTGAGCGTTGAGCATCCTCAAGAGTTTC
>CAXAHZ010000034.1:0-10979 GCA_963968875.1 uncultured euryarchaeote | reverse complement strand
CGATGGAGATGAGCGAAACATCAGTCACGCAACAGATCCATGTGATTCACTGGTGAATTTTGAAACCACTTTTGTAAGTTATTTATTCCCAACAAGCCAGTTAACTGTTGGCGACGGCTCTGGATTTAACCCAGGGGGCGGTGTTGGATGGTACAACGTTTCAGGGACGTGGGAATCGTTCGCCTATGCGAGTGTGAACAACGCAGTTATTCAAGGCGTTTCAAACGGCCCTAGTGGTACTGCAACTCAAGTTGCAAACCGAAACGGCTCATTCTGCCACACGGATGCAGTAGCGGCTGGAACCATTGGTTCAACTCAACAATATTGTGATGACGACTATACCGACAGCGACCGAGATGGACTGGCCGACTGGCAGGAATTGTTGGGTACCTTTGGTTGGTTCTCAAATCCAAATATCGCTGACTCTGATGCTGACGGAGTAGATGACTTTGGTGAAATTTCAGACAACACCGATCCCAATGAACCCTGTGTGAACCTCCTTGATACAGATGGTGACGGGCTCAACAATTATTTTGAAAACAATACCGGATGTGATTTGACTTACATCGGAATTACGAACGGCTCACAAGACGTTTGGGTTACTGACTACGCGTCATTTGATACCGACCAAGGCGGAATTAATGACCGGAGTGAATACTACGACGGAACAAATCCACAAAACGACCCGAGTGACGACGTTCAGCCAGACGATTTTGACGGTGATACCATACCCGACGCAATTGAGAATCAAACAGGAACAGACTGGACCAATCCAGATACGGACGGCGGTGGAATGATCGATGGCCTTGAATGTCCAGATATTTTTTGGATTACTAATTGTGTGGGCTCGCCCTTCGATCCATTTAACCCCGCAGATGATATCATGAACAACGATGTCATTTTCTGGTCAAACAACACAACCGGTGTCGTCGATCTTGACCGAGTCCACCGGTGGCGAGCAATTACCAATGATTTCTATACGGGTTCAACCTATGCTCATCTTGAAAGTGTCCACCCCAGCGAACCGATATTGCTCCCGTATGAAAACCTCACAAACATCGCTCCGGTCTCGTTTGCCAACGACACCATTCAATGGGCGGTGACGTTCAACAACCCGATCAGTAACGGTCCGATACCAGCACCGGCATCGTACATGAATATCTCATACATCTTCGAAACAATCGCAACCTTTTCTCGTAACAATGACACTCACATTCTAACAGCAGAACAAGGACCAATTAACGAAATCTGGTTCCAAGAGCCGGAATATTACTTTGACTGGCCAACTTTGGCATCAACAACGGTTCCAGGGCAAGGATTCCCTTACGAGTTGGTTACCGATGAAATATTTACCAACATGAGCGACATTCACTCGTATGTACTCAACGTTACCAATGCAGTCGTAACAGAATCTGGAGCGACCGATGCATACAGTGTTGCAGCAGCTCTTGAAGAATTCCTCATCAACGGTAACGGGACAACTGAGTTCAGGCTTAATTTCAACGGATCAGGTACTCCTACCATCCTTGATACAACATTGAACATTCTGGAAAGCCGAAAAGAAGCCTCATGCAGGGAATACAACACAGTATTCGTGACAATGGCGCGTCTCGCAGGTCTTCCTGCTCGTCAAGTCACGGGCTATACTGGTGGTACATGGACGGGAGACGGTTACGCAGTCTACGCAAGCGATTCAAGCACCTGGTCCGAAGTTCGCCTCCAACAGAACAGCGCCAATGGCAATACGGATTTGGGCTGGATTCCATTTGACCCCTGTCCGGATGCCGAAGAAATAGAAATAGTCAACCAAACGATTTCTTCGCTAACATGGACTCGTGACGCAACCCAAAACATCAACGTGACGGGACAACTTCGTTACGCTGAAAACGGTACCCCTGCAACCGATATCCCCGTATTGTCCTACCTTGTCCCTGTTTCGGAAGCAAACCTTGTTCCCGGGCCGGCAGGAGTCACTGAACGCCTGATTGAAGAATCAATAACAGATGCAAACGGCACATTCACATTTTCTGGATTCCCAGATGCACCAGCGGCTCCTGGAATGCAGAATGTTGTCGTTGAATTCCGCCAATCTGGATACGTTCCAAACGGTGCAATCACCTATGATGGTTACGTTAACGTTACAGAAAATTCAACAATATTCCATACCGCCCCGGGGCCAGTTAATGCTCCTGTGGCGGGAGCGGGAGCGACCACGGTCATCGAAGGTCTTCTCCAATTTGAAAACCCGCCCTTGGATGTATTTAACGAACTGCCAAATCAATCGGTATGGCTGGCATACACATCGTCGGTAGACGGAGCACAGAATTTGACTGGCTTAGTGGATGGTGCAGGTTCCTTTTCATTCACGCTCAACCTTAGTGAATTTGAAAGCAAGGGAAACCTTTCAGCAACTATCGGTTACTCTGGATGGCAGGATACATCCGTTGCAGGTATTCCACTCGAAACCTTCCATCTTAACCCAACAACTACTGCTATAGTTCTTAACGTCACAGATGCACCTAATTTGACCGCTACAATTGAAGGACCGCTCTCCAACGAGAGCATCTTCCTCCTCGATAATAATATCTGGGTCAACGGTTCTGCAGTCTCTGTTGGAGCCTCTCCTATACAACTTACAGGAAACCTACAACTCTCAATGCGTGCAAACAACAGTGGTGATGTTTGGGCAGAGGTATTCAATACAAGCGTTACCGGAACATTCTCTGTTCAGCACTTCCTACCTGCATCTACTATGGTCGGTTCAGGTGAAGTTGAGGTTCGACTGCGTTTCTTCCCTGCAACTCTGCCTGCAACCGATGATGCAGATATGGATACGGGCACACCTTACTTCCTCCGTGGATTCCTTGGATTCCAAGTTGGTGAATCCGCACAGATGCGCGGTTTTGACGGAACGGTTGAGGTGACGGTTACAGACCACCGCGGCTTTGTTCAAGATCTTGTTTTGCTCGGCGATTATGATTTCGCATTCAATGGAACGTGGTTCAACACCACTTCCGACCCAGAATTTTCCCCTCTGGATGTTTCATGGCCTCTTGCTGCGGATTTGGTTGCAGGCGATTATCCCATAGATGTATCCTTCAACGGCTCCGATTATTACCAACCATCGTTCGGTGCTGGTTCAATTCGTATACAGGCAGAAATAGGTTACAATCTCTCAATCGGGCAAGACTGGACGCATATTGGCAATTCAACGTTCCTAACCGGCGATATTTTCGATGCTTTTTACAACACTCCAGTACTGAACAACAATTCTCAGATACGTGTGAGCATCAACCTTGACGAAGGACCTGTTGATGTTGCTCTGTCTTCCTTGAACAACTCAACGGGTGCGTTCAACATTCCAATCACGATGCCGACGAACCTTCCATCGGGTGCATACGAATTTGTCCTTGAGTTTGACTTTGAATCCCAAGCTCCGATTGGCGGAGCATATTACTCATATCTGGATACGAGTTTACCTCCAAGTCCACCAGCATTGATTTCAGTTCTTGGTGGAATTGAGTCTGAAGTTGTAGTTACGGCGGAGCGACCAAATTATATCGTTGAAATGAACAACACCATCGACTTCATTGCAAAAATTACAGATGTCGCAGACGGTTCAAACATCACTGGAGCATCGGTTGAATACATCTGGAATTACGGTAAGACCAACACAACTCTCGGAACGGTTTCATCCGATGCCGATGGCAATGCTACATTCCAGTTTACTCCCTCAGGTCTTGCCCCAGGTTATTACGATCTTCTTGTTATTGTTCGCGACGATATTTCTTCATCGCTCTCAGCAGGGAATACCCGTTACCTCGGGAACTCTACGCTTCTCAATGTAACCGTACAGGTCACCAGTGACATCCAGTTCAACAATGTTCCAGCGACCATCACAGCGGGTGTTCCGTTCACGGTCGTCGGACAAGTACTGGACGCTGAAAACAGTTCTCGCCCATTGATTTCTTCCGTACGATTGAATGTGTTTTGGCTTGAAGATCCTGACGAATTGCTTCTCAGCGGCTTTGCTACAACGAGTAACGGCAGTTTCAACATGAGCGTTCCTACGGATACCGCTAACAACGGAACTCAGCGTGGACCACACACGCTTGTCATATCTGTTGTAAACGAATCATCACCGTTTTACTTGACGGACACAGCTCAAACCCCAATTCAGGTCATGGGGGTGTCAAGGCTTGAAAACCTGGTTCCACTCAATGCTGTTGTTATCAACAGAGGTAATACAGTAAATCTGTCTGCGAAACTGGTCGAATCTTCAAATTTGTTTGCACCGCTTTCCGGATACGATGTCGGTTTGGAATTCCATGAAACATGGTTGCCTTCCCAGACAACAGATGGGGAAGGGTTCGCTAACTTCTCCTACACGATACCCTATGACCATCCACTGGGACTGATTGTCGTTTCAATGGTTTACAACGGTTCATCTGATTTGTTGTCAACATCAGCCAATCTCACCTCGATTACCGTACGTTCACTTACCTTCATGGTCGTCGACTCAATTGCTGCAAACCCTGTCGCTGGAGACGAATTCAATGTCACGGGCCGAGTGACCTCAGACAATGGATCTGGCTTGACACAACGGGATAACATCACCTTACCCAATGCAAATGTTCTGTTCTCAATAGACGGCATTCCGACTGGATTTACAGTGACCGGTGGGATGATTGGCGATGAAGGGTTCTGGAACGCAAGCATTCGACTTGGGGAAACATTCGGTGCAGGAACGCACGTGCTTGATGCTACATTTATCCCAACCGTCAACTATTATGTCGGTTCAGAAAGCAATACCACCTTTGATTCTCGCGGGTTCTCAACACTGGACTTCATCGTACCGAGTTTGGACGGGCTAGGGCAACCATCGCTCAACGACCGCACAGACAGAGGTACAAACCTCTCCTTCCAAATTCTCCTGCGAGATAACCAAGGCGATGCGCTGGACAACCAATCGGTTGTTGTTTCATTACCGGGTACCGATGTTACAGGTACATTTGTAACTGCGGCCAATGGAAGTGCCTTTGGTACACTCCTCATTCCTGCTAATGCCTCGGTAGGGCCCTCCGATATCTTTGGGACCTACGCTGGTATTTCCGGTACTACCGGAATCATTGGCTCAAACAGTACAACAGTCTTTGTTGTGCTAGCGGATACAAATCTCACGATTCTTGATGCACCAACGGTTCTTACCGCTGGAGACTCGCTAACGGTAAATGGAACACTGCTTGATGACCTCGGTCTGTCGCTAATGAAATCAGGCATTCCTTCAACTGCGGTTGTCCATCTCACGATTGACGGAGTGCCCGTTGCTAGCGTTGAGACGAACGCTACCGATGGCTCCTTTACGGTTGGTTACACACTGCCCGAAGACATCAGCGCTGGATCGCACGTGATAGGTGTGGAATTCCGTGGCGGTCGTGATTGGGTTGATCCTGTGGGCTACGGTGATACCAACAATCCAGAATACTACTTGCCGAGTTTAGATACAATCGGATTTAACGTAAGCGTGCCTACCGAGATTATCTTCTTGACTCCAAACGGCCAAGCAGACCGAGAAACTACGATGACTCTTGAAGGTAGATTGGTTGACCTCGTAGATAACAATCTGCCAAATCTAACCGTTGAAATATGGCTTGATGGACAGTGGCTGACCAATACTACAACCGATGAGGAAGGATTCTTTTCAGCAGTTCATCCAGTTCCTGCTGATGCACCTTTAGGTCCGCTCTCCGTCGAAATACGATTCACAGGTACCGTCGCTTACCTTCCGAGCAATGCAACAGGTTCATGGGAAATTTACAGTCCTGTTTTGCTTACCGTGGATATGACTTCACCTGTAGCAGTTAATGAGACTGTGACCGTAAGCGGTACTGCAGTTGACAATCAACTCATAGGCATAGCAAACCACGAAGTCCAATTGGTCGTTGAAGGTATTGTGATCACAACACTGACTACCGATGAAAATGGCGCCTTCACCTACGACTGGTTGGTTCCTGACATCTTCTCCTTTGGAAACCATACCATGGATGCCGAGTCTCCTTCACAAGGTTATTACCGCTCCAGTGAAGGGAATACAACCTTCTTCCTATCGCATCGCTCATCGATTACTCTGCTCTTTGAAGATGGCATTGAAGCGACTCGAGGAGAGTCCTGGGAACTTTCCGGTCGCCTCTACGATTTCGATACTGTTGACCGTGATGGGCTAGTTGGGATGACCATTGATATCTCAATGGACGGCGTGCCGCTCTTCTCAACAGTAACCGGGGCCGATGGTGCTTGGTCTGCGACGATTCCTGCAACCATGGACCTTGCTCGTGGTCAACATCAACTTACGGTTGAGTTTACTGGTACGCAAGCACATTTGCCTACATCTGCAAACAGCAATGTGTTGGTATGGGCTGACGTTATCATTACGCTTGATTCAACCTCAACGCCAATCGTTACACGCTCCGATGACATCTATGCGCCGATTGTATACACTGGCTCAGTCCAGGAAATTGGTGGTGCTGGCGAAGTGTTTGAAGACCTTGTTCTTACCATCGGTAACGGCTCACAATGTGCTGATGCCCGTGAAGGGGCCAAGTGTTTCTCGTCCTCCGTTATCACTTGGACAAACGGTAACTTCTCGATAACAGCAACGGCTCCATATTGGTTGGATGTTGGTTCACAATATTTTGCCGTTGATTCCGCTCGCAATGACTCAAATTATCTCAATGCAGGAACCATCAGTAAGGCGGTCTTTGTACAGGTTAACGCAGACATTGTGGCAACCGTTGAGCCTATTGTTGAAGGTGTTCAAGAAGAGATCGGCGTAGAAGTAAGCATAATGGCTCAAGACACCAAGAGTGGTATTCCAGGTATCGATGTTGTTGTTTACCTCTACAATGAAAACAACAGCCAAATCGCATCACAACAACGTCAAACGGATAATTCCGGTGAAGTGACCTTCGACTTCCCTGCTGACCCTCCGTACGGAGATACTTCGGTTTGGGGTGAGATCACGCTTGATATTGTTATCAACGACCCTCGTATTTCCAGTCAGAGCACTCAAGACTTTGAGGCACAACGCAGCGAAGGGTTTGAACTGAACTATGCTTATGCTGCTGAAGAATCACAGGTTTCTCCATGGGCTTATATCGCAGTTTTGTTGCTTGGAGCACTCATTGCTGGTGGGGTAGTCCTCTACCGCCGAAAGGTCGCAGCGGATGACCTCTTGAAGGATGCAGCTGAAGTCTTTGCATACACTGCGGAGTTGTTGGCTGCTGGAGACGCAGTCCGTGAATCGATCTTCACATGTTACCAAGACCTCTGTGGCTTATTGCAGCAGCGTGGATTCTTGAGAAGAGACTTTGAAACGGTCCGTGAGTTTGAATTTGCGATTCGCCAGGCCTTGAGTGGTGTTTCAGAAGACGCTCTCACTGCATTGGATAATACCTTCGAGATGGCTCGTTATAGCCGAGAGGAAATGGGAAGCCAACATCAAGAAGTTGCTGTGCAATCACTGACTAGGATGGGAACTGAAATTGAAGAGATCCAGAAATTCCCTCAACGCATACAGTTACCATCGTAGGTGGAGTCTTCCTTCGCTGAACACCGCAGATAGGTTGGTTGATGCGGATTGCGGGAGTGGTATTTCCTTGACCAGTGGCGGTAAGTCCCCGTCGTCAACCTGTAATTGAACAACTGTTTGGTCGTTGATGGTTTTGAAACGAAGATGAACATCGTCGTATGTAGTTCCAAGTAATGGAATGGTGAGTCCATCAGGGTTCATCCTACCGTTAACGGACTCAACGATCCATGAGAGAGCCCGACTTGGTTCGCTTTGTGCGAGTGAGGTTTCGGGAAGCATTCCCGCAGTCACAAGGACTTCTGCATGGAGTTGCCGTACCTCGGAAAGATGGGATTCCTCGGTTTCAAATTGTGCTTGAAGCAACGACGCATCGGGAGCAAAGCCATCAAAACTCTGTCCTTCTGGTTGATGTTTTATGGTGCTTGTTGATTGCTCAATTGCTAAGGGTGACCATTCGTCCATGGGTTTTGCATACGACGAGCCCACATGAACCTTCGGACGAGTTTTCCATCACTCAAGGGTACCATCTGGATGTATTTTCTTGAAAAATCTACGAGCAAAGTGCCCGGTGGACTCCGGAGAACTGGATTCGTTCATTCGCAGATCTCCTGGGAAGCATGAGGTATAGGTGCGCTCTGTAACCCTTCGGTCAAGTAGGACGATGAGGGCTCTGTCACCGATTGAACGAATGGGTCGGCCCATCGCTTGGAGGATTGAGTTGATTGCAGGTTGCGACACGGTATATTTCCACGCCAGGTTCCTACCAAAACGTTCCTCTGCATAGGTTTTCAACGCCGAAGACAGAACCGATGGGGGTGAATTCGGAATTCCAATACATACGACAGCATCCAAGGCCCCGCTGTGATAATCAACACCTTCCGAAAGGCGTGCGTTAAACACGCCAGCAAGCAGAATTTTCCGACCGGCTTTCTTTTCCTCAAGGAGAGTTTCAACCACTTGGTCAAGGTCTTGCTTGGTCCAATTTCGGTCTTCGACCATCATTCTTACTCCTTTGAAATTGGTCTCCGAAACAATGGAGTTTAGGAGTGCATAAGACGGTGCAAATACCGCGACGTTTCCGGGAGTTGTATCAAGGAGCGATTGAATGTGTTGTCGTATTAGGTCCGTATTTTGGGGCGTTCGTTCGGTGTATTTTGTTGTCACATCCGAAGCCACCAAGACAGGTCGTCGCATTGCTGCGAAGGGAGATGGGTATGCAACCGCTGTGGTTTTGTCGGCTGGCAGGGACAAGATGTTGGCGTACATGGTAGGCGGATAAAGCGTCCCCGACATCAAAATAGCACCACTGGATCCACTTATCACAGGCTTTGACACCAACCCCGGGTCAAGGAGATGGGTCGTGATTCGGCCGTCTTTTCCTTTGGTATCGTAGACCATCGTCATTGCAGTGGTTGAACCAAACCGGATAAGGCCGTCCAATATTTGAGCAACTCGATGGGCATTGGGCTCCATTGGATTACCATCATCTCCTGCATCCATGTCAACATCTACGCTTGCAAGAATATCTCGGAGTTGGTAGATACGGGTGGCAGGGTCTACCCGATGTTGGATTGAATGCGAAGTCTCATTGAGATTTTTCTGTCCTACAATCCCGTCGACTTCATCGCATGCCCTATGGAACACATTGAGTAACGAACTTACTTCAACTTCGCATTCTTCTTTATCTCCAACAAGCGATGACCGGAGTCTGCTGAAGAAATCAGCAAAGCTTTTCCTTGAGGTCTGGATGACTTCAAAGGCCCAATGAGCGAGGTCGTAGGTTGGTTGAAGGGTTTCTCCTCCTGGCATGTTCATTGATTGCTGTAAGGTTCCAACATGTTCTTCCAACTCAGCAAAGGTATTGCGAATCATGGTTTGTGTGAGGCGTTTTTCAAGCGTCAGTCGTATCCGGTCTGGGAGGTTGTGTGCTTCATCCACGACGATGATGATGTCCTCCAAGGATAAATCCATGGCCTTGAGACTGGATTCACGGACGCCTTCGTCAAAGAGATGGTTGTAATCACCAACGAACACATCCGCTCCGTTTACTGCCTCTCGAGCAACCTTCCACGGGCAAGCTTGAGTTACTTCTCCATTTACGGTATGCGTTTTTGTCAACGATACCAACTCATCAACATGAAGGGGAGATTCTAAAATTCGTTCCTTGAGGCCCGGTGCACTGGTGATCCAGGGGCGGCAACTTCTGGATTTACGGGCTTGACTGCACATTAGCGAAAAGACCACAGAAGATTCCTTGGCAAATTCTTGGACGCACATGCCGGCTTGGCCGACCATGTCAACGAGGCGTATTGGTGCCATTCCTTTTCGCTGTTCGTTGATTTTCCGAACTGTATCGACGACGATTCGGTGTTGTGTTTGTCTTGAGGTGAGGAAAAACACTGTCTTACGTTGAGGTTGTAAACTCGCAACATGAAGGGCGGCTGCTAACGAAGCGGCTGTTTTTCCTATTCCAGTCGGAGCTGCAGCGAGGTGAAATCCACCTTTTTCCAATGCTTTGATGGAATCTTGGATCATCTCAAGTTGCCCAGGCCGTGGTTTCGGGTGTGCTAGAAAAGGAAATTGCGGCGCATGAATCGTCGCCTTTCCTTCGTTCATAAACGCCATCCGATGACGACCCTCCTAAAGGATTGGGATTGAGTGGGGATGGCTTACACTCGTGTTGAATAGATGTGCCCAGATATGTGGGGGCTGGGCACGGGGAACCACCAACTCAGCAAGCTGGGGTGGAATCAGAGTCCCCCTGGCCGTCATCCAAGGGGGGGGTTGTGGGGTTTTGGTTGGGGTAACCAGGACCAAGACGTGCATGACGGGCACGCTGACACAATGAGGCAAAGCCATGCAAGTTTGGTCGTACTTGCTTGGCCAAAAGGGTGGCTCCACTAAGGTTGTATCCTGTGTTTTGCCAAATCATCCCATCCCCTCCGCTCTCTCACCATTTATTCTTGGTATTCATTGCGTCGTATCGTAGCAGCTCTGGACGCCTCCAGCACTGCATCGAGTGTGTTGTTTATCGGTGCCAAAGACGCAGTGGTCTTGGCGATGTAAAGTTTGATTCCCTCTTGAGCAGCCATCTCTGGCGTCACTCCGAGTAATTCGTAGAGTTTCCCGAGTTGGAGTTGATCGTGACGTCCCAGAGGAATACGAACGGTATTCATGTCTTGGAGCAACGGTTGATTGTGAAGGTATTCTTGGATGGCCATCCGCACAACGTCCGACCTGTTACGGGAGCCTTTGAGGCCGACTTGAGCATCCAAAAGGGCAAGGTCTTCCTCAGTAATTCTGAGTGAGACTGCAGTGGTTGGTTGGCTCATACTTGTTCCTCCGTTAAACCAAGACAGCATAAAGGGGCATATAAATGTAATCATATGAT
>CAXAHZ010000033.1:0-11116 GCA_963968875.1 uncultured euryarchaeote | reverse complement strand
GATGTCGTGAAGTTTGAAATGGTCAGCGTTGACCTCTCAAATCTTGATGAGGCTATCAATACCCTCAAGACAGAGGCTGACGATGCACACAAGATGTTTGTAGAGGCTCTCAAGCGTGCTGACGAAAAGTGGGCCGAGTACAAAGAAGGCCTTGATCATCGTAATTTCCTCAAGGCAGAGGGTGACCGTCATCATCTTGAATCTGTAGAATCTCACGAAAAAGCGAACAACATTCATGCGAAAATTGAGGAACTCATGGTGGATGTGAACAAGGCCAGAGAACAACTCAATCTTGCTGTTGAAGAGCGTAAATCATGGATTTCTGACCATAATGACGCTGTAAAGGCGGAGATGAAAACTGGCGCAGAGTCAGATGAAGTTGCGGAAAGTTTGGTTCAGTCGCTGCTCAAGGACGGGGAACTCATGTTCGGCGGACTCGGCAAGGATGACGCACCATCTCCCTCTCGTAACAATGCTTCATCAAAGAAGAAGAACATGCAACGACTTGGGCCCATCCGTCGTCGATGAGGTTGCATCATCATGATTGGAATTATCATGGCCGGTGGCCAGGGTTCTCGCTTACGGCCTCTAACGCTAACACGTCCTAAACCAATGGTTGAGGTTCTCGGTAGACCCGTCATTGATTTCGTAAAAGAAGCAATGGTAGATGCAGGGATCAATGAGATTATTGTTACCACTGGTTATCGTGGTGAACAATTGAAAACCCATGTATCCACATGGAATGAATCCAGTTCTGGTGGTTTGCGTTCTTCCGTTAATCAGGAAGGGACACCAATGGGGACTGCAGGTAGTGTTGGATTGCTGCGAGAAAAAATCCAAACAACATGCGTGGTTGGTTCTGGAGATTCTGTTGCCTCGTTTAATGTAAACCGGCTTCTTCAACAGCATCGTGCCAATCATGCTAAAGTGACCATGGCCCTTTGGGAAGTTGATAATCCCTCTGAGTTTGGTATTGTCGGCTTGTCATCATCACACGATGGTGAGGTTGACGGTTCTCTTCGTTCTGGATTTATACGTAAATTCAAGGAAAAGCCTACTCCAGAAGAGGCCTTCAGCAACGTCATCAATGCTGGGTTATACATCATTGAACCCGAGGTTATTGATTTGATACCTGAAGGTGAAAAGTTTGATTTTAGTAAGCAGTTGTTCCCATTGGTTCTTGAGAAGGGTTGGCCAATGTATGCAGAAACAATTGATGGCGTATGGTTTGATGTCGGGCATCCAAGGGAACTATTACGGGCTCAAAAAACGCTGCTTGGGCAATCAAAGGAACTTCCTTTTTCTCTGCCAAAGGGCTCCTGGGTTGGTGAAGATGGATTCATATTGGATGAAGCAACCGTAAATGGAACTACATCTTCATCTGTGATTTCCAGGCACTGCGTTGTTGAACCTTCAGCAACAATATCTGGCTCCTTACTCATGGATGGATGCAAGGTTTCTGCAGACGCAAGCATACGTGGGTCAATACTCGGACGAAATGTCACGGTTCTGGAAGGGGCTTTGCTCGTTAATTGTGTCATTGGAGACCAGCAAGTGATTGAAGCGGGTGCGGTTTTGGAATCTGCACTGATACCTCCTCCTGAATGACTTTTGACGGCATAGGGGCTAAATAGGACCCAAGCACGCAAAGATTTGTTTCCTATGGCTAAAGACACGGAACCCGTCAGAAGTTACGACCGAACTTGGGAAGAGATCGAGGTTATGCTCGATAAGGCCACGGTCAAAATGATTCAATGGAAAGAGTGGTATGAGGAATGCAAATCCAATGTGGATAAAGAGGGCATGAAAGAAGCTGCTCGTAACCACAAGGCCTTGCAAGGTGTTGTTAAGACCCTCAAATGGACACTCGGAGAAAAGGGAGTTTCCGACCCGCTTAGTTGAATCACCAGCCGCGCTGGTCCATGCGAACTTCCAATGTTTCAAGCTCGTCTCCTTTCATTGGCTCTCCGGCCATCATGGCCATTGCTTCGGCTACTTTACCAGCATCGTCATAATGTGCGGTTGCCATTACAATAGCGTCCGCCATGGTTTTTGGATCGGTTGATTTGAAAATTCCAGAGCCGACAAATATGCCATCCATGCCCAAACGCATCATGAGCGAGGCATCTGCGGGAGTAGCGATTCCTCCAGCCGAAAACGTGACTACTGGAAGACGCCCCATGCGTTGTACGTCATCCAATACGCTACGAATGCCATCGTGCATTTCCGAATCGATTGGCCCGAACGGGGTTTGGTCGTAAGTTCCAGGTAACTCCGAGTGGTCGGATAGAACCTTGTACCGTTGAATGATTGCTTCTGTAGCGATGTCCAAACCTTTGCTATCCAGGGATTGGATTTGTCGGATTTCTTGGTCTATAAGGCGAGCATGTGTCACTGCTGCAACTACATTTCCGGTACCGGCTTCCCCTTTGGTTCGAATCATTGCAGCACCTTCCCAAATTCGCCGTGTTGCTTCTCCAAGTCCAGTCGCACCGCACACGAACGGAATCTCATAGGAATGCTTGTTGATGTGAAAGTAAGGGTCCGCTGGGGTGAGTACTTCGCTCTCATCGACCATGTCAACGCCCATCGCTTCGAGAATTCTTGCTTCTCCTTCATGTCCGATTCGGGACTTCGCCATGACGGGAATTGATGTGCAATCGAGGATGCCTTGAATCATATCGGGATGGCTCATTCTCGCAACGCCGCCGGCTTTCCGAATGTCCGCAGGAACTCGTTCCAACGCCATCACGGCAACGGCTCCGGAATCTTCAGCAACCGCAGCTTGCTCTGCGTTGACGACATCCATTATGACTCCGCCTTGCTGCATTCTTGCGAATCCTCGCTTGAGTAATTCACTGCCTTTTCTTAAGGTTGAGAAATCCGTTTTCATGTGGCCCACAGCCTTTGGAAAACGACGACCTTTATGACGCTTGGTTCTTGTCCGCAACGGTTGTTGATTCAATCAGCAAGAACTGGGGAATCCCCTTCTGCGACTTCAGCGCCCTCTGATTCCTCTGCATTTCGGTCAATCCAGTGTTCTTCCTCATCGGGGACATCGGTGTCAGCAAAAATTGCATCAACTGGACATTCAGGGATGCATGCGCCGCAATCAATGCATTCGTCTGGGTCAATGACCAGATATGTGTCTGCCTCTCTGAAAGCTTCTACAGGGCAAACAGCAACGCATTCCTGATATTTGTGGTCAACGCAGGCTGTTGTGACGACGTGTGGCATGGGTAATCCTCGTTTCCCCTACGGCGTTTCATACTTAATTTCTTGTACCAGTGAGGCGATTTTTTAGGATGTGCGAAATTCCTTATGGCGGTTGATTATTCTGCTCCAACCATTGATTTCCATAATAGTTCCACTGTTCCATGGTCCATCCATCGGGAAGTCCTGTGACGGGTAATACTGGTGGGTTGGATGAGTATTGGTTTGCCGGTGGGTCCAAAACTGGAATATGTTTTGCATCCACTTGATTTGGAATGGGCTCATCATGAAATGTCAAATCTGTTTGATGTGAATTCTTGTCCCCAGTGGCGACTATTGCAAGATAGATGGACAGCCACAAGCCGATGAGCATCAAGAAATAACCCAGTAAGGCAGTTTTTGAAATACCACGATCGTTACTTTCAGAAGACTCTGCATCGGCTAAAATCTCATCATCATTGGTGTCGTTGACCCCATTGGTTGAATTTTTACCGTCATTTTCAAATTCTTGTCCCGTAAACAGAGGTGTTTCATCACAACCGTCTGCTAGTCCGTCTCCATCGGAATCGTTGCCATCGTCATAACCGGGGCACTGGTCAAGTTCATCAGCGAATCCATCAAAATCAGAATCAATGAGGTCATCACACCCATCCGGGATGCTGTCATTATCTTCGTCGATAGAATCCGTGTGCCCCGGGCAAATGTCTGCACTATCTTCGATGCCATCTGAATCGGAATCAACAAATGAATCGCAGGCATCAGGAGTGGAATCTTGGTCAGCATCAATACCATCATCACCGCTCGAACATTGGTCGTACGGGTCGAGAACGCCATCACCGTCGCTGTCATCAATGCACCCATCGCCGTTTGTATCCCACTTCCATGCCGATTCTTGTGGGCATGAATCCTCCCACTGTTCTAGGTATGCTCCTGGCGACATATCCTTTCCAATAAAGCCGGAAAAGTTGACCTCGTATCGATAGCTTTTGAACATCATGTTGTTCGTTGTGCCTGCAATATTACCTGGTAACAGAGATTGAGATTGCGGGTGGGATACGTTGTTGGCTATTGGGTTGATGTATGTCCAGGCTAATTCACCTGCTGTAGTGACTTCATGAAGGGCCCCTACTGTGCCAATCGAGACAAGAATATTTCCATTTGACAGACTTTGGGCGCCAGAAACAATGGACGCATACATTCCTTCCTTATTCCAAGACCAGGTTGGATGGGCTGGGCTAAACGTTCCGTTTGGTAGAAGCGGATAGGCGCCGTTCACGATGCCAGTGTCAATGATATCAACACTGGAATAAGGAGTATTTCTTCCGATCCCGTTGTTGAATACCATCAGTTTACCGGCTTCGGGATGGCCGTCTACGACCCATTGCGCATCGTGTTGGCCAAACAATTGCTGATTGCTTGAAAGTCCTTTTTTGTACACTTGTGGGTTCCCCCATCTGTAGAGGAAATCTCCGCCTTTCCCACTGGTTCCTCCTGTGTGGCCCGCCGCTTCTTGGGTTGTTGTACTGTGATCGATGATGTAGATCTCATCCATCCCCCTACAAGACAGTAAAATTTGGTCCAACGGTTCGTTGTAATCAATGCCGTTGCAGTGCATCCAATCTGCTCTTCCTGCTTGGTTGCCCGTTTGGGCGACATAGTTGAGGTTCAGTAATTCTGGATGGTCTTCAACGCTACCAAAATTTTCCTTGGTGGGGTCATAATCCTGAATCAAATGGTCCCATGCATGCCATTCCCAAACGATGTTTGCTTGATTTGTACCGACAGGTTGGATTTCAATAATGTGGTCAGGCCAAACATTGTTCTGCCCACTTGGACCGTCGCTTGCAATGGCTGGATTGCGGCCGGCTTCCAGCGCCTCTTGTTCAGTCTTATCTTCCCAAGCGATGGCAAGAATATTTCCGTTTGGCATCGGTTCAATGTCGTGGTGCAAAATCGCATCATATGAGGAATATTCCCACGACCACTCGAGAACCCCATCCCATCCGATCCGTTCCAATTTGCCTCCAATTCCTCCACCTGTGAAATTACCGACAGATTCGTTACCCATGTTGCCAGTTCGCAGAAGACTTCCGTCTTCCAGCAAATATGCTGCTGCTCCAGGGGAAAAACCTCCGGGTGACTGCCACGTGTTTATCTCACGCCCTTCCTGGTCGATGAGGAATGCTGTTGAAGAACGGAACGGTGAAAATAGAGTGTATCCTGCTTGGGAATCATCGTTACAGTAAACCAAACCAACCGTCCAGTTTTCACGATTGGCGTTGCAAATCGGCTCAGGATTGTTTTGTTCAGATAAATTGTTTGGAGTTTCTCCCTGAACTGCAAGCAGGCTGCAACTGAGTAGGAGAACAAGAAAAAGCCCTCCTGTTCGCCTTCTCTCCATGAGATTCCATCCTAGATATCTTCTCGTTGCTGTGAGTGAGATGCTGCCTTTGATGTAGCGTCCATAATCATGCTCATAAATTCATTTTCAATGGTTTGACCCGGATAGACTTCAATTTTTATTTGCCCTTTCACAGTGTCCGGTTTAGATGCATCTGAAAGGATTATTTTGCTTCCGATTAGCGAGTTGAGGTCAAGTCGGAAGTGAAACGTATTGTGTTCATCAATCCGCTTCTCATACTCGGCTGAAAGATGCTCAAGATTCTCTGCTCCTAACTTTGCAAAGGATTCAAGTGCAGCAGTTTTCTTTTTGCAATGGGCACTAATGAGAAACATTTCAGAACCGTGATGAGATTGAGTTCGTTCTACAGTGACCCACTGTTCATCACCGACCAGCCAAGCAAATGAATCAGCCACGGCGTCAACATCGGCAAGAGCGCTCGCCGTTGCCCTCCAAGTGATATGATGCAGGCCCACATGTGTCGGGTTGTATTCAAGGTCAAGAGGTTACCGAATTAACGTTAGGTCCATTCGTTTCCTTACATACGGTCCGGGTGATGCAATGAGGCCACTTCAAATAGGGGAGGTTAGTGGGCGGAGTGCAAGTGGGGTAGCCCCCGCAAGACACGAACCGAGTTGAACAATATGGCAAAGAAAATCAGTGCAAAAGCACGTGCAGCAGCACGTAAGCAACGTGACAAGTGGAAGACAAAGCGATGGTATACCATCCGAGCACCTCGCCACCCCTGGGATTTCAAGCGTATTGGTGAAACAATCGGTGAATCCGATGATCACATCATCGGTCGTGTCTACGAAATGACTCAACAAGAATTTGGAGGAGATTTCTCCAAGATGCATGTAATCCTACGCTTCCGTGTCACTGAATGTGTCGGGCAAGACGCTCTTACAACCTTTATCGGCCACCACCATCAAACCGATCACATCCGTCGTCAAATCCGCCGATATCGCGGCAAGGTTGACGATGTTGTAGATGTCGTTACTACCGATGGTTACCTGGTTCGAATGAAGCCGTTGATCATCACGCAACAACGTGTTCAGACCTCAGTTAAGCAGGACATGCGTACGAAAACACGAGAAATCATCATTGCTTTTGCAGCAAAGAACACCTATTCAGCAATTCAAACAGCAATTCTTGAAGGCTCTCTTGAAGAAGAAATCCGAAAGGGTGTTAAGCCAATTTACCCCGTACGCTCCGTCGCCATTCACAAGAGCCAACTCTTGCAAGACGGTGTCGTCGCATCATCCGGTCCTACTTTGGACGAGATTCATGCACAGGAAGCGCGAGACGATGCTGAATTCAAAGCCAAGAAGGCTGCAGCTCTTGCAGCGGCCATGGCTGACGAACTTGACGGCGAAGACGATGAAATTGAAGTCGCGGTTGAAGACATCCCATCCAACATCAAGGATGCTGTCGAAAAGGCAGTTCCAGGCGCAACCATCACCGAGGCTGAAATTGAGTCGGAAGATGGACAAGCAGTGTTTGAAGTCAAGGTTGAAAAAGACGGAAAAGAGATTGAAGTCGAAGTGACCCCTGAAGGCGAAGTTCTTGAAATCGAAGAAGAGGATAACTCCGATGCTCCAGCCTACGACAAAATGACCGTTGCTGAATTGAAAGAGCTCCTCAAAGCAGCCGGAAAACCGGTCTCTGGGAAGAAGGCCGATTTGATCGCACGCTTGTCTGAATAAAACCAATCCTCCACGGAGGGCTACCAACGGGTTTTTTGATTGAGGTGCCCTAGGCACTGCATGAACAACACAGTGATTTCGGTCTTGGTGGCGTTCATTTTTCTTTTGCCGGGATGTACCACAGGTTCGTTTTCATCGGAAACATCTACAGATGAGTCTATTGATTCCGAACAAGTTTGTAACGGCTTGACTGTACTTTGTTCAAGAGCATACGACGATGTGACCTTCCCCGAAACGCACAATGCATTTGCGACACATGAAGACGGTATTTTCTATCCTGCTAGCAATCATCAAACCGGTCTTTATGCTCAATGGAACGGTGGGATCCGTGCCTTCATGATCGATACACATTATGAAAACTTGAACGACGAGAGCCAAGGGACCGTTCGCTTATGCCACGGCGATGATGACCGAGGTACAAGCCCATGCGCTTATGGAAGTGTAGATGCTTCAGTTTGGCTAACAAATCTTGCTGACCTCATGGCTCAGCATGAAGAAGACATTGTTACGTTGCTCGTTGAAAATTACGTTCAACCGGACCATCTTGAAAACGTCTTCACAGATTCTGGACTGATGGAACATGTTTTTGTGCATCAACTTGGGGAGGAATGGCCGACTCTTGCTGAAATGATTGAGTCAGAGACACGTCTGGTGGTCTTTTGGGAACAAAGTGGGGATACAGGACACCCATGGGTTCATGATTTCTTGACACACAGTTGGACCACAAATTTTGCTGAAGGAAATACTCAGGATATGAACTGTGATGTGCTACGAGGTGATCCCGAGCAGTCCGTCTATCACATGAACAACTGGTTAAGCGGTCCTCTTGGACTGTCTGATCCGAGCCGTGGTGCTGAAGCCAATGACCCCGATTTTTTGATCAGCCGGGCGAAGGAATGTTGGGAGCAACACGGAAAGCGTCCAACATTTGTGGCTGTTGATTGGTGGGGAGATGGTGATGTTGTTTCAGCAGTTCAAGCCATCAATCAAATGAATGGATGGGAATGAATGTTTGCCACTCTTCCGCAGGGTTCACATGGTTGGGCTTCATGAGGGTGATATGATGCGTTTGGGAATTATCGGGGGAACGGGTCTCGTTAGCATGAACCTTGATGAGCGATTCGGAGAAGTTGGGATCCGTGTGGTTAGGAAAGATTCCATTTCTGCAACGACTCCATACGGCTCAGTCCCTTTAACCTGCATTACTCTTGATGACAAAGGAGTCGAAAAAGAACTTATTTTTCTCCAACGGCATCATAACGAGAGTGGGCATGGATGCCCTCCTCACCGAATCAATCACCGTGCTAACATGATGGCCATGAACGATGCTCACCTTGATGGGATCATGGCTGTATGCTCTGTTGGTACATTGGATGTTTCGTTCCCCCCAGGGAAGGTCGCACTAGCGGAACAATACATTGATTTCACCGGTATTGAATCGACCTTTCATGATGATGAATCGGTATTTACTTCGGTAACCGCTCCTTTTGATGTGTCAATGAACAAGCAATTGGACGCTGCACTTCGTGAGAGTCAAGGATTTGATGATCAAGAAAAAATGGCATACACCTACTGGCTCAGTCAGGGTCCCCAATTTGAAACCAGAGCAGAAGTTGACGCCATCGGCTTGCTGGGAGGCAGTATGGTTGGCATGACCATGCCTCGCGAAGCCAAATTAGCAAGGGAACTGGATTTGCCTTATAGCGCAGTATGCATTTCTTCAAACTGGGCAGCAGGCAGAGAGCCAGGAGATCAAACCAAGCCCCTAAATCATGAAGAAGTTTCGGCTCAAGCCAACGATCGTTTGGAACCCATTTGGGCTTGTCTTCTTTCCCTTCTCTCCTGACACAAACATCATGGTTTGTCGCTACGAGCATCGTTCATGGAAGGACGAAATGTAGAACAGTGGATGAATCATGAGCCACAGGATGAATGGGAATCAATGATGAAGAGGGTTGCAGCCTTCCATCACAAGCATGATTTTGCAGGTCAAAATGGCCACGATATGGGTTACAGAATGGCACTCACCATTGAGGAGCTTGGGGAGCTTGCTGCTGCCATCACCAAAGGAAAACCACTCGAGGAATGTGCTGAAGAAATGGCAGATGTACTCATTCTACTCATGGGGCACAGTTTAGCAATGGGTGTTGATCTTAAGGCTGCCTTTGAGAAAAAGTACCTGCGTATTATGAAACGTGAATCTCTTCAAGGTAGGTTGGGTATCCGAGTGACTGAGTATCGGCCTGAGTGATTATGCAATCCAATGCTGAAATGTCATAGCATGGTCATCTTTAGCGCCCGATTCAACGTGTTTCTCGCTAAGTAAGTAAAACTCTACTTCAAATATCTCTGGGGCAAATGTGTCAGCATTTTCAACTTTGGTGTGAACGATGGTCCGGTGTATTTCTTTGGCATGCTGCAAAAAAAGTGCGTATATCTCTCCCCCTCCAATGATCATGACTTCTTCATCCTCTGAAAGTTCCAACACTTGTTCAAAGGACATTGATTCAATGCCTTCAACCCCTTTTCTTGTCATCACGATGTTTCTTCTGGAGGGCAATGCTTTACCAAGGCTGTCCCATGTTTTTCGGCCCATTACGATCGTCTTGTTGAGCGTTATGCGTTTGAAGTGCTGAAGGTCAGTGGATTGCCTCCATGGCAAATCTCCATTTTTGCCAATTGCACCTTGTTCGTCACAAGCAAAAATCATTGAAATCATGGTGGTTCACCTAAATCGATATTGGAGCTTTTATGTGCGGGTGATGGAGGTAGTCAACAATCTCTACATCCTCATATGTGAACCCATCAATTGAGGTGATATCTGGATTGAGATTTAGGGTTGGCAGCCCCATTGGCTCTCTTGTTATTTGTAACGCTGCTTGTTCAAGATGATTGTTGTAGAGGTGTGCATCACCAAGAGTATGGACGAACGTTCCCGCTTCAAGTCCACATACTTGGGCCATCATGTGAGTAAGCAGAGCGTACGAGGCGATGTTGAACGGCACCCCAAGAAATACATCAGCACTTCGTTGGTAAAGTTGACAATTGAGTTTTCCATCAGAGACATGAAACTGGAAAAACGCATGGCAAGGCATGAGAGCCATGGCATCCAATTCTCCTACATTCCAAGCAGATACGATAATTCTCCGGCTATTAGGATTGGATTTGATGGTTTCAATGGCCAGCTGAAGTTGGTCAATCACTCTACCATCGTTACTCTCCCACTTACGCCACTGTTTTCCATAAACTGGCCCCAAGTCTCCGTTTTCATCAGCCCACTCGTTCCAAATCCGGACCCCATTATCTTGAAGATACTTGACATTCGTATCTCCTTTGATGAACCATAGCAATTCGTGAACAATTGAGGGCAAGTGGAGTTTCTTGGTGGTCACCATCGGAAAACCTTCACTTAAATCAAATCGCATTTGGTATCCAAATACAGATTTTGTTCCCGTACCAGTGCGGTCTCCTTTGTCAGAACCATGTTCCAAAATGTGCCGCATGAGGTCCAAGTATGCCTTCATCGTATCACCTAATTTTGGTTCAACGCCGAAAGCACTTGAGGCTTCTCACGCTACTGCAAGGTTGGGACTGCCATGAAAATGCCTTCCGAGGTATCTGAGGGAGAAGACAGATATCTCTTGATTTTAGATGGAGGGATGCGGTTTAGGAAGGATTCAATGTGATGCTTAACTTCTTGCTCAGTCCAACCTTTACATGTATAGCAAAACCGGGCGTGTTCACCTAGATTTAGTAGCGCAGACATCCATTCTTCCTTCAAGATATTCTCTTCAAT
>CAXAHZ010000032.1:0-11145 GCA_963968875.1 uncultured euryarchaeote | reverse complement strand
TTATTGCAGTTTGAGCACGGTCAATTGACCGAACCTGCTGAAATTATTCAAAGAATGTGCAATGCAATACACCAACTTGGCTGGAAAGGACCGATTGGTCTTGGCTTCCCAGGGGCGGTACGAGGAAAGGAAATCCTCACAGCTCCAAACATCGGAGATTCGTGGTTGGAATCAAATCTTATTCAACGCTTGGAAGCTTGTTGCGGCGGGACGGTAACGCTTGTCAACGATGCAGACGCCGTAGCCATCGCGGAATTTAATTTCGGAGCCGGGCGACATCAACTTGGAACGATTTTGACCCTAACGATTGGGACCGGACTTGGAACCACAATTCACCGGGAGGGGAGGCTTGTACCAAATCTAGAATATGGTTTATTGGCTCACCCAACACTTGATGGCACGCTTGAACAACATGTTTCAGGTCGGGCTCGGACGGAAAAGAACCTCTCCTTAACTCATTGGGCTGAACAGTTCCAAATCGGTCTGGACTCATTGTGCCAGCGAATAGGTCCAGACCTCATCATACTTTACGGAGGCATCATGGAACAATGGGCTGATTTTCGGGAATTGATTCATGCCATTTGCCCCATTCAACCAGCAACTCATTTGAGAACCGCTGGTGCTTTGGGAGCGGCAATCGCTTCCATGCAAGTTCTAGATGGTTGAATGTTCCTTCGTCAACTCAGAAAGAGTGAATGAGGTGACCATTTGCATGGCTTGACCGTACTTCATACGGCCGATGTATTCCTTTGCTTTACCGTGCGTGATAACCCTTAATCGGAATTTGCACTTTTTCTTAGTACGTCGCTTTCGGTGATGCTTGTAGAAATGAACACCGATTTTGTAAGTTCCCAGAGGGGCGCTTTCTTTCCATACCACATTTTCTACAGGAGTATTTGAAACTGGACGTACGTTCATGTCGACGTCGAGTATCCCATCACAATCACTGATTTTATTGTTGAAGTAAATCCGCTCTCCAGATGGAGTAAATACATGCAGGTCCAAGTCATTATAGTCATCCCAAGTAAGTGAGATCTGAACCACACCTGATTCCCCACCCTCTCGCTCAAGGCGCTTATCCATGTCCACTTCGTGGTCATCGCTCTCCTCAGCAACTACGATACCGCTGCCAATGTGTTCTTCGGAAACCAACGCAGCATGCTCAACCAACGGTGCCTCATTGGTTTGAATCCATTCATCACGACGTTGAACTTCCCTCACACGCTCCTGCTCTTCGTTTGCATCGGGTTCAAGTTCGGGCACTTCTGGCTGAATCAGTCCGAGTTCCATATGGTTGCGGTCACGCCGTCCATCTCGTACTCTCCAAGCTTCTCGTTCACGTTCGGGCACTTGAGAAAGTTGGGGCATATTGACCACCAAATTCATGCCTCCACCACGGTTGCTACTTAGTCGGGTTGAAGTGCTGTATTTTTCTGCTAAAGCCAATGCTCGGAGTCTTTGATTTCTTCGCTTCCATGCCCGTACTCCAGCATAGAATGCTCCGGACGACAGAACAATGCCCGTGCCAGCGGTAATTGGCTCAATCATGTGCTGTTGTTGCACCTACTCCTATATTTCGGATGCGGTGGGATACTCACGCCAAAAATTCAGCATTAAGTGCATCCAATGAGGCTCTTGAGGGGCGTAACAAGTCGTCAGGAACATCAAGGAGAGCAGAATCAACGAGGTTAAGGTCTTCTGCAAGCGAAGGCTTGGTGGCATCAAAGTAGAGCAAACCTGTAACGTGTTTTGCATTGACTTCTGCGTCATGCAGCGCACTAAGAGCCGCCATTGTGTCGGCGGGGTCGTGTTCCTCAGAGATGGTTTCCAAACGGATGGTTGACCCGTCGTGCAAGGTGATGTCCCTAAAGTGTCCTTCTGGCACATCCACTTCTTCAACCGGATTGAAATGTGGGATGTAATCGGCCATGTGCAGTGTGATTTCGTTTTCCTTAACGTATCCGTATGAGCGCATCGATTCGTCGTTATTGTTGAAGGTAACGCAAGGTGAAATGACGTCAATAAGGGCGAAGCCTTTGTGAGACATTGCCGCCTTGATAAGGGATGCAAGTTGCTTTTTAGATCCCGAAAATGAGCGAGCTACGAAGGTGCAACCAAGATTGATTGCCATTGCACACAGATCGATTGGCTGGGTTTCGTTGGTCGTTCCTTTCTTCTTCTTGGAACCAACATCAGCCGTGGCTGAATATTGTCCTTTTGTCAAGCCATAGACCCCGTTGTTTTCTACGATGTAAACCATGTCCATGTTGCGTCGGATGGCATGGATCAGTTGACCAATGCCGATGGATGCAGAGTCTCCATCTCCTGAAACACCAAGGTAGAGCAGGTCTTTGTTGATGGCATATGCCCCGGTTGTAACCGATGGCATTCTTCCGTGAACGGTATTGAATCCATGGGATTGGCCAAGATAGTATGCTGGAGTCTTGGATGAACACCCGATTCCCGACATCTTTGCGATGCGGTGAGGTTGAATTCCGTTTTCCCAAGCCGCAGTGATAATGACGTTTGAGATTTGATCGTGACCGCACCCTGGACATAGCGAAGAAGGCCCGCCGGTGTAACTGTCCTTGGGTTCGTTAAGTACGTTCAATTTGACTGCTCGTGCTGGTCGCTCTTTCATTGTAACACCTCCTTGAGTTTCTCTTGGATTAATTCAGCATATATTCGGGCTCTAGGCGGCATACCATCACTGTAGGCAACCGAGTGAACTTTCGTCACCAAATCGTTTGGAAGTTCACGACGGAGAATACCGTAGAGTTGTCCATCACGGTTTATTTCAAGGACAATTACGACCTCGTGGCGCCTGATGAATCCTTCAACTTCAGAATGGAACGGCAAAGCACGAACACGGCACTGGCTAACCTTCATGCCGGTTTGTTCAAGGATATCATCAATTTCTTGAATGGAGTTTTCCATACTTCCAAGGAATACGATACCAACTTCACATTCCGATTCTTCTCGAAGGAGTGGGGCCGGTAACTGGTCGCGGGCGTTCTCTAGTTTGTTCTTGAGACGCTTCATGAGGTTGAAGTAATCGTCGGGCTTTTCGGAATAGACACCCATAGGGTTGTGTCCCGTACCGCGATAGAGAATAGGAGCCATACCTGAGCCGGGCAAAGTCCTGTAAGGTATACCGTCTCCATCAACATCCAAATAGCGTCCAAAGGTCTCAAACGCATCAAACACTTCTTGTTCCCGGACGACTTTACCACGGTCCATGGGAATCTCCGGATAGGTGAATCCTTCACAAGCCCAACGGTTCATACCCAAATCAAGGTCGCTCATGCCAAAGACTGGAGTTTGGAATCGCTCAGAATAATCAAATGCTCTCCATCCATATTCAAAGCACTCCTCTACCGTTCCTGGTATGAGGACAATGTGTTGGGTATCGCCGTGACTTCCTTCGTAGAGCATTGCAATATCTGATTGCTGAGTTCGAGTTGGAAGCCCTGTGGACGGTCCTACTCGGGTTACGTCCCAAAAGACTGACGGGATTTCTGCAAAGTAAGCAAGGCCAATGAATTCCTGCATAAGTGAAATTCCTGGACCCGAGGTTGCGGTCATACCACGGCCACCGGCCCATCCTGAACCTAGGACCATGCCTGCAGCAGCAAGTTCATCTTCGGCTTGGATAACGGCACAAGTGGACTGCCCTTCTTCGTTTTCACGAAGGCGAGGTATGTATGCTATGATGGATTCTGCCATGGAGGAAGAAGGTGTAATTGGATACCATGCGAGGAGTTGTACTCCACCGTAATGGGCACCAAGTGCAGCAGCTTCATTGCCTTCAATGAAAAATTGTGGCCGGTCTACCTCACGTGATTCAGTGGTGTAGGGGTCATTTTTGGGGAGATTCTCTTTGCAGTAATCACGGCCCAATCCAAGGGCGGTAATGTTCAGTTCAATGGCGCTCTCTTTCCCCTTGAATTGGCGTGCAACGGCAGATTCAAGGCAATCTTGGTCAATTCCAAGGAGTTCCGCTAGAACGCCAACATAGATGATGTTGGTAACCAGTTTGGCGATCTTTGGATTGATTTTACGGGCCAATGAACTCATGGGAACTGGATAGGAGACGATGTCTTCACGCTCAACGGTCTTCTTTTTCGTATCGCTGTTCCAAATAATAACTGTTCCTGGTTCCGCAGCAGCGAGGTCTTCGTCCCAAGTTGCGGGGTTGACGAGAACTTGTATGTGGGTGCGGTCACCTGGCGCTTGGTATCCCTTGTCAGACAAACGGACAATGTACCATGTTGGGAGTCCTGAAATGTTTGAGGGGAAGAGATTCTTTCCGCTCACTGGAACGCCCATTTCAAAAAGGGACTGGAGTAAAATTAGGTTTGCTGACTGTGAGCCTGTACCGTTTGCTGTAGCGATGTTGATGGTGAAATCGTTGATGATTTTGTCCATGGTTGATGACTCCTCTTAGAGGTGCAGTGTCGCGGACACCTTCCTCTTGAATTGGCGGGGTAGTCACGC
This sequence comes from uncultured euryarchaeote, assembly GCA_963968875.1. Classification (GTDB taxonomy): domain Archaea; phylum Thermoplasmatota; class Poseidoniia; order Poseidoniales; family Poseidoniaceae; genus Poseidonia. The sequence goes on along the minus strand of CAXAHZ010000032.1, from coordinate 6,648 downwards.
ACCCTTTCAACATGTTGCCTTATCATTCCGCAAATTCTCCATACTTCGTTAGGGTTTGACTTGTTGAGGGAGAGGCTCAAAACATGGAGGCCCTTCGGCAAGTCATGGCGGACGAAGCATTGTCAAGCGCGTGGAAAGAGGCTGAGAAAGCAATCAACAAAGGAAAAGGCGAGGCTGCACTCAAGATATTGAGGGACGCCGACCTTGATGGAAAGGAGGCAACTACTCTACACCTTGCCGGCCACGCAACGTGGCTCAATGCTAAGGCTCGTAGCAATCGCTCAGAGTACCGAAAAGCCGCCGGACTTCTGAGAGAGGCGGTAAAGAAAGCACCTCGTGACAAGAAAGCCAACAGCACATACAATGATTTGCTCAACGAGATGCAGGATAAAGGTTTCAGAGAAACCTCATTGCCCCGGCTGCTCAATGACGGTACGCCGACTCCCGCAGGAATTGCTGCGATTTTTATCGCTATCCTGCTGCTCCTCGCAGGAATTAACATCGCATCCAATGCAGAAAGCGGCCCTCTGCCTACCGAGGCTACCCTTTCGTTTACTTGGACCAACTCTGACGGTAGCGCTGCAGATGGTGTGGTCGTGGTTGAACTCTTTGCCGGCGACGCTCCAATCCATGTAGAGAACTTTGCAATGCTGGCTCGACAAGGCAATTATGACGATGTGATATTCCATCGTGTTATCAAGGACTTCATGATGCAAGGAGGGGACTTTACCTCTGGCGATGGAACCGGCGGCCATGCTGCCAAGTTCTTCGGGTACTGTAACGGCAACGAGGCAGCAACTGCGAGCGAATGCTCACAGACCCAGTATACGATTGAGGACGAGGCCGATAACGGACGAGTTCACAGCCCGTACCATCTGTCTATGGCAAAAACAAGCCCGCCGCACACCGGTGGTTCTCAATTTTTCATCGTTGACCCCGATGCTGAATCACCAGATGGAACGCCGGGTACGCCGCATCTCGATGGTGTTCACACTGTATTTGGACAAGTCACCAGCGGATTTGAGCACATTGACGCCATGTCAAGTACATGCGACGCAGTTGACGCATGTTCCAACGACAAACCAAACAACGACATCACCCTCGTCAGCGTTGAAGTTGCTGGCGAATACGAACCTTGGTACAAATTCTGGTGAAACCTCCCCGCCCAAAGTCAGCACGCCATGTGTTGAAAGGGGTTTCTTCATAGACACGTGCGTTTTGGCTTGATGCATGGCCACTCTTGACCCCTTCAACGCTCGCAGGCCTCTTGAGGTGGGTGGCGATTATTATTCACTGGATGCCTTAGATGCAAATGGGTTGTCAACCAAGCATCTTCCTTACTCCATTCGCGTCCTCCTAGAAGGCGCACTCCGCGCCCATGATGGGTTTCTGATTACCGAAGATGATGTTCGCACCATTGCGTCATGGTCTCCAAACGGTGAAAGGAATGAAATTCCGTTTCGGCCGTCCCGCGTGGTCCTTCAAGACTTTACTGGAGTTCCTGCAGTTGTTGATCTCGCTGCACTGCGAGACGCTATGGTCGAGATGGGTGGAGATCCGGAGAAAGTCAATCCACAAGTTCCCGTTGATCTCGTGATTGACCACTCTGTACAGGTTGATGTTTCGGGCGCTCATAGCAATGCACTTGAGATGAATCTAGACATAGAATACCACCGTAATATGGAACGTTACACTTTCTTGAAATGGGGCCAGCAATCGTTGGCAAATTTCCAAGCAGTACCTCCATCTAGAGGGATTGTTCATCAAGTCAACCTAGAATTTCTCGCCAGCGTAGCCCGTCAAGAGGACGGTGTTTGGCTTGCAGATACACTCGTTGGGACCGATTCCCATACGACCATGGTCAATGGACTTGGAGTCCTTGGATGGGGTGTTGGTGGAATTGAAGCTGAAGCCGTCATGTTGGGCCAACCGATTTACATGCTTGCCCCAGATGTGGTTGGAGTTCGCCTTACTGGAAGTTTGCAACCGGGAGTTACTGCTACTGATATGACGTTGAGGATTGTTGAGATGTTGCGCGAGCACGGCGTCGTCGGTAAGTTCGTTGAATTCTTTGGCCCGGGCATGAAAGCGCTCACGCTTGCAGACCGCGCAACGATTGCAAACATGGCTCCGGAATATGGCGCTACATGCGGGTTCTTCCCCGTGGATGAACGTACACTTGATTATCTTCGACTAACCGGACGAGAAGACAGTGCTATTGCGGGAGTGGAAGCCTATTCCAAGGCACAAGGCATTTGGTATGGAGACGATGTTGAAGAGAAATCCTACACTGCAGTTTTGGAACTGAATCTTGACGTTGTACTTCCTGCTCTTGCAGGCCCAAAGCGGCCGCAGGACCGTGTTGATTTGCACAACATGAAAGAACACTATATTGAGAGTCTTACTCACGAACTTGGCCATCATGGTCACGGGCTAAACCAAGAGGATTTGTCCAAGAGTTCAATTGTGGAAAGCGAAGGAGAACGATACGACCTTAACCACGGCGACGTTGTTATTGCTGCAATTACATCGTGCACAAATACCTCAAACCCAGGCGTCATGATGGCCGCTGGATTGCTTGCTCGCAAAGCACGAGCACGAGGTCTCACGGTCAAACCGTGGGTCAAGACCTCTCTTGCCCCCGGCAGTCGAGTCGTAACAGAATACTACGAGGCAACGGGGCTTCAAGAAGACCTGAATGCAATGGGTTTCCATGTTGTTGGATACGGTTGCACCACATGCATTGGCAATTCTGGGCCATTGGCTGAACCGATTGAAGCTGCCATTGACGAAGCGGGATTGATTGTAGGCTCAGTTATTTCAGGAAATCGAAACTTCGAAGGTCGCGTCCATGGTAAAGTGAAAGCATCGTATCTTGCCAGCCCTCCCTTGGTCGTAGCATATGCCATTGCTGGCACATTGGAAATTAACCTCTCCACCGAGCCGTTGGGTCATGATTCGGATGGCAATCCCGTCATGCTCCAAGATGTATGGCCAACCGATGAAGAATTGGCTGAAGCAATGGCGGTCATTACGCCCGACATGTTCCGCCAACGCTATGCGGATGCAATGAACGAGCCAAGGTGGAACAGCATTCCTGCCGCAGCGAGCCCCCTTTACCCCTGGGGAGACGAGTCAACTTACATCCGACTGCCCTCATTCTTTACGGGCCTATCCCCGGAGGCTAAACCAATCGAATCAATACAGGATGCGCAAGTTCTCCTCAAACTTGGGGATTCGATCACCACCGACCATATCTCCCCCGCTGGTTCGTTCCCTAGCGATGGACCGGCAGGAACATGGTTAATGGAACGAAATGTATCAAAAAAAGACTTCAACTCGTTCGGTAGCCGCCGCGGAAACCATGAGATCATGATGCGTGGGACCTTTGCAAACGTCAGGATCAGGAACCAAATGGCCCCTGGTACCGAAGGAGGATATGCCTTAAATCACGAAAGCGGTGAAATCATGTCAGTATACGACGCTGCACAAATCCAGGCATCCAAGATCGTCCTAGCAGGCAGCCAATACGGGACAGGGTCGTCTCGCGATTGGGCGGCAAAGGGTACCTATTTGCTCGGAGTAAAGGCCGTGATCGCTACCTCATTTGAACGAATTCATCGCTCAAACCTTGTCGGAATGGGCGTTCTCCCACTTACCTTCAATGATGGAGAAAGCCACGAAACCCTCGGACTCACCGGTCATGAAACATTTTCAATAGGAATTACCGACGATGTCAAGCCACTCCAAATGATGACCGTCGAAGCCACGTCTCCTGAAGGGGAAGTCAAGTCTTTTGAGGTCCAGGTCCGCCTTGACACCCCAGTTGAAGTAGAATATTATCGCAACGGTGGCATCTTGCATACAGTATTGAGGCAAATGGCCGCTGAAGGCCAGTAAAACGGAAATCAAGGTGGGGACGATGAATAAACTTCGGGGAAATGTTCGCTACAGATTTCGCTCCGACGACCATGATGTAAACATCGTCATTGAAGGTGACGTGGATTGGGTTAACAATCACGTTGAGGAACTCGGTTTGACGGGCGTCGGATGGACCATGCCGATTGGAACTCAAGTCAAGCCTACCAATTTATCAAAGGTCAGTAAAGCACGGCAAAAGGCAGGGGTAAACATTGAGATGGACGACGCTCCAGAGGATGAAAAGCCCGCTGATATGGGGCCAGAGCCTGACCCTTCGCGAATACCGATCGTTCGACGACCCATTGGGGAATTGGACCTGACAGCAAAAATTGCTGAAGTAGGCCTTGTCCCCCCGGAAAAGCCGGACACCATTGAGCTCATGGAAATGCTGGACGATATGGACCCCCCTCACCCTGTTCAGGGAGCCACAAGCGTTGACCCAATGGCAGAGGCTTGGTTGAGAGAATTGCTCCAACTCGTGGTCCGAGATCACGGCAGAACTGCACTCAAAACTGAGGATATTGAAGAAATTGCCAGTAAAAAACTAGGAGATCGGGAGGGAACGAAACTTGAGGTTTGGCTTGAATCACTGTTTGCTGCGGGGAAATTGGTGAAGATTCATGGTGGAGATGCCGTTGGATGGGGACCCTCTCCCAAGTGGCTTGCAGGCCGATTTTGAGGGACGCCCCTTAGGCGGTTTTTTTTCGCCGTTTTTTGTACAAAAAAGAAGTCCTGCGCCGCGACAGGGGCGGAACCAGATTACAAAGGCATTATATTGAAACAGGGCTTGGGTCGGATGAAGTGATGTCTATGCTATCAAAAAGTGACCTCTCTAGAGCCCGAGTACGCAGCCTATTTCTAGCGCTGTTGATGATTTTGAGTACAACCGCTGCTCTCGCAACTACTGCTAGCGCATCGGTTTCACGCACATACACCACCAACCGTGACCCTGTTGACGTCGCTATTGGCGATTTTGACTGTGACGGAAACAATGACCTCGCCATCGCAACTGAAGGAACACACACCCTCAGCATTCTTTGGAATGACGGTAACGGCGACTTCAGCGAACGCGATGACGTGTGGGTCGCAGGGAATCAAAGCCGAAACGCCGACTGGGACGAGTTTGCTAATGTAGAACAAGTCGAGGTTGGTGAATTTACGGGAGATAACGCTCCTGATATTGTCATCTACCAGAAGAACAACCCGTTCAAGACCGATGACCAAGGCCAGCCCGCTGGGGAACCCGGAAACATCACCATCATTGAAAATGGCGGATGTGGGCAAAAAGATTGGACCATCGGAGAACGATTTACTCACTTTTGGGTATGGGACATGACGGTCGGAAACGCTGACCAATCTGGAGATGATGACATCTATGTCCTTGACATCACTGACGTCACACCTGGAAATCAACGTGTGGTCACCTATGCTGGCCCGATCACCTCAAACACTCAAGGTACTGTTACAACACTTGGCGCTTCCACTCAGAACACTTACCGTGAAATTGAGGTTGGCGACTGGGGAGAAAGTCAAAGCAGCATCACTGGAAGTTGTACCGACGATGACATCTTCTTGATGCGAGAGGAAGGCCTTGACTACTCTACTGGAACAGTAACAACTCCTGCGAACAACGACAACGTGACCATCATTGAATACGATTGTACCGCCTCGGGTGTCGCACCGGGATACCCAATCTCCTACACATACGGGACCAACCAAGCCAACACAGATGTGGTTAATCTCCAATCAGTAGGTAGCGGTTTTAACGTGTTTGCAATTGCAGACATAGGTGGAAATGGATACATTGACACCATAGCCATGGTCGATGAAGGCCTGGAAAATATCACCTATTCTCAAGCGACCTCACAAGGAAACTTTGGAACGCCTCAATTAGCATATTTCGGACCGTATATTTCATGGTCAATTGGACTTCACGATCTTAACGGTGATGGCGAACCTGACTTCGTCAACCCAACCATCGCTTACCAACAAAACACCACAGACTCTGCTGGTGGAAGCACATCCAACTTTTGGCTTAACTTCCCAACGACCATCCAAGTAACACTCTCCGACGGTAACGGCGGACACGTTAGCCCACTTTCCTATCCTACAAGTCGGCGACCGTCATCGGTTGATGTCGGCCAACTATCAGGAGGAGTAACCTCCGCAGAGGACCTCGTCATAGGACACACGCAATACAACTTTGGCGGATGGCGTGACAACTTCGGTTGGGAAGGACAATATGACACCCTAACCATTGTTGAAATGGACAATAAGGACCTCGCTGTTACCGATCTTGAGATTTCACCTGTTGACCGGTTGTTCGGGCAAGTTGGAGAAGGTACCCGAGACATCAACGTAACTGTGACCAACACGGGAATGGATACGCTCAACGGACAAACGGCTGACTTAGAAGTCACACTGAAAGTTGTAGATGAAGCGGGCTCAACGAACGCAACCGTCTATTCCAATGATTGGGACACTCCAGAAGACAAGACTGGATGCGGCTCTGGATGCTCCTGGGCCTTCGAAGAATACACCGACGGAGCCACAAACTGGCACTTGGAAACCAATCACTCGGCTGGGGCATCAACAGGAAATAACGGACCAAATTTCTCAGCAAACTACCTCAATCCAACCGATTTCATGTGGGCAGGTAACATGAAAACCAATCAATCCGGAGACGAATGGTCTGGATATGGAAAGAACTGGGACGATGCAATGGTC
>CAXAHZ010000031.1:0-11328 GCA_963968875.1 uncultured euryarchaeote | reverse complement strand
TTCCATTGTCCAGGTGGGATTTCTGAATTGAATTCATTGTTGGAGTCGATACAGAGTGCCGTCCAACCGTCCAAATCAGGGATGGATGGATTGTGAAACGATTGAAGAGCCGAGACCCGATGATGGATTGCATGCTTGAGATGGGTTGATACTTCATCATCGGTAGCGGTTCCTATGCGCAAAACGACCACTTCTTGGCCCCTAAGTGCAGCACTTCTCGCTAGTACTTCCACAATAAGCTGGCCCATCCCGTGTACGGAATTGATGCTCACACCCATGGAGGAATCCCATTGTTGACTAACTCCTTTCCACCTTCGCCCTTCTAACGATGAAACATCACCGAGGATGATGATCCGTTGAACCTCGTGTTCAATGCTCATTGCCAGTGCTCTGTGCATGGAATTGACATTCTGCTCAATGGATGATGTTGCCATTGAATCGGCCGGTTGGGTTGCAAACAGTAGACTGTCGCATCCATCAATGGTTGATTGAAATACAGCGTTAGGTATTGAGGAGAGCCTTGAGTCTTCAGGACTTAACCCGACGCACCAAACCTTACGCATGTTTCATCGGAGGTGGAAGAAGACCATGTGTCTTGCCGTTCCGGTTTCTTGGAGGAGACTGTCAATTCCATATACCCCCGAGTGGTAACAACACCATGGCCCACCTCGCTTTTATCCTAGCCTCGACAGGTAACAATCGTGTTCTTGCCAACACCGTTTCAGTCCATGCACAGGAACTCGGCCATACGGTTGACATCATTTCATTGAACGATTTCAATTTCCCGATCTATACCACAGAAGAAGAGTCCAAAACAGATTCCTTGGATGGAATGAGCGACCTTATCGATCGGATGATCGCAGCAGATTCTTGGATGGTTTTCGCACCAGAATACAACGGTTCGTTCCCCCCGATATTGAACAACGTGGTCGCATGGCTGAGCCGTGAAGGCGAGGACTTCCGCCGCCTATTCCGTGACCGGAGGGTTGCACTTGCTACTCATTCGGGAGGAGGCGGGACGCATGTTATTATGGCGATGCGAATGCAATTCTCTTACTTGGGTAGCAATGTCATTGGCCGCTCTTTGGTTTGCAACAGCAAGAAACCCGCAAATCCTGATACGATACACGCCATTATCAACAGCATGACTCAAGGGTGAAGCAATGAACCGAACAATCGCCTCAATTGTCCCTACCCACACCGTGCTTGAAGGAGGCGGATTCAAAGTTCGCCGACCTGCTGCTATGGGGCGCCTGATGAGCCCGTTCCTACTCCTGGATGAGATGGGGCCCGCAGATTACGGCCCAGGAGAGGCTATTGGTGCACCCTCGCATCCTCACCGTGGTTTTGAGACGGTCACTTACCTCCTTGATGGCGGTATGCGACATGAAGATTCAGCGGGAAACAGCGGTGACCTCAATCCAGGTGATGTACAATGGATGACTGCCGGAAGAGGTGTTATTCACTCAGAACTGCCCCAAGACCACATGTTGGAAAACGGCGGGAGGATGCACGGATTCCAGATATGGGTCAATCTTCCGGCTAAGGACAAAATGATGCCTCCACGATACCAAGACATTCCCGCTAAAGATATTCCAGAAGCGACCAACGAAGACGGATCTGTATGGGCGAAAGTGGTTGCAGGAGAGGCTCTCGGCACCAATGCAATAATCGATACCGTCATCCCCATTACCTACATTCACATGAAAATGGAAGCCAGGTCGTCGTACACCCATCAATGCGATCCAGAACACAATGTCATGGTTTATGCATTTGGTGGCTCTGTTAACATCGAGGGCAAATCACTCATTGACGGTGGGCTTGGACTGCTTGAGAAGGGAAGCCAGGTCGTGCTGAATGCAGAGGATGATGGGGCCGAATTTCTGATCCTCGGAGGACCCGAAATTGGTGAACCTATCGCCCGCTATGGCCCGTTTGTAATGAATACCCGTGAAGAGATCTATCAGGCGATTGAAGATTTCAATAACGGAACTTTGGCTTGATACAGTATCGATGACGGCATGAAGGCCGTCGATCATAGGTTTGAAGCAGGAAAAAAATTAGCCGCCCCTGCAATTGGCCCATTTGGAGGTTTTACACTGAGCACTAAAAATGCTCATTGGCTTTTTACTCATGAACAAATCGCCGTATTGCGGACTTGTTTGATGGAGTGCTCGTGCCGGGATTCGAACCCGGGTCGGCGGGATGAAAACCCACTATGATGGACCTGGCTACACCACACGAGCGCCATTTTGGCCCACCGACCCCCTCTTCATAACCGTTCCCGTCATGCTTCATGCACCGGTTGAGTGTTCAGTCGGTGTTTGCTATGCGGTTTGAACCGAGATTGTTCCACCATCGCCATACAAAGGCCAATGCTATGAATCCAATGATAAGGACCACTGCGAGCAGAATTTCATTTTCAAGGAACCAGTTGATAAGGTCCAATGCTTGGTTCCCATACAATCCAATCAATATCGCTTCAAGACCAAAACGCAATCCTCTACCGAAGAAGCCTGCAAGGATAAACGGCTTATGCTTCATGTTGCCCATTCCAGCCATCCACCCGAGTACTTTGTACGGTATTGGAGAAAATGCAGCTATGAAAATACCCCATGAACCATAGCGCAGTGTCAATTGTTCAAGCTTCACGAGATGTCGCTCTTGACCAAAACGAATCACCAACGATGTCCCCCATTTTTTACCAATGTAGTAACCCACAAGGGAACCAAGTACGGATGATACGGTAACAACCAACCACAGCCAAACAATGAGTGGTGTGTCTCCAGTGGCATTGGCCAGCATTGGCATGTACAGGAGATCAGGAGGGACGGGTTGTATGATCGCTTCCGTAAATGAAACGACAGCAAGGGTTGCAGGGCCAAAGATTTCGAACAAATCCAGTGTTTGTTCTTTCCAACCCATATTCCTCGCAGATGGCCTTCTTTGAAGAAGATAGGGGTGAACGGTGTCTTCATGATGGTGATTCTCGTGTCCGTGGTATGAACCGGGTGCTCGACACAGCAGCATTACTCCACTGGCCCGTTCAGGAGTTGCGCGGTGGAATTTGTGCCTTCTCGCAACAGGCCGAACTTGTTTCGGTCAGTGAGACTCGCTCCTTACTGCTTGAGTCCGCACAACTTGACTGGCGTGCAGTCCCTGAAGATTGGCTTGAATTGGCCAAATCCGTGGCATCGTCAAGCGGTGATTTGCCACGGCTATCTGACGTTGATTTGGATGTACTGGCTTTAGCCGTCGGGTTGTCTCTTGAATTGGTAACCGACGATTACCGACTCCAAAATGCCTACAAAAATCACGGTGGACAAGTACGCTCAGTCAATACCAAAGGCGCAAAGCAGGTCTGGAAGTGGGAATTACGATGCACGGGTTGCAGAGCAACATACCCCGTTCCTTCTGATGCAAAGCGTTCCAAGCATGGAGCGGTTGGTGAGTGTGAACGATGCGGTTCTCCAACTGAAATTAAGCGGATGAAAAAGCGATGAAGAATTTTATTCGGTCTCTTCTAGAGCTTCCAGTGCAGACACTTTCTTTTCCAGTTCCTCAATGGCCATTCCAGCAGGGTCTATTCCAACTGCTTTAGCACGGTCCATGAGGACTTGTTCAGGAGTTCTACCACCGGCTTCAAGGTCGGTTACGGTCTTTACAGGGTCGCCAATTTGAGTTGTTTCAGCGAGGCCTTTCTGGAATTCACCCTTTGAACGACCCAGAGCGTTAGCAACTTCTGGAAGGCGTTGTGCGCCAAACAAAAGGAAAAACAATCCAAGGAGAATGACGAGTTCAAGGGGACCGGGTGTGAAGGCCATATTGCTTCCTCATGTTGTCGCTGGTGCTCCCCGTTGTTGAAGCCTTTGCCCAAATTCTCATCAGATTGGCCTTATCCACCGCTCACAGGTGGTAGCAGGGCGACTTCGTCGTTTGCGTTCAGCGGCGTATCCACTGAACATCGCTCACCGTTGATAGCAACGGTCAGTCCAAACGTAATCCACTCGGTAAGATCAAGACTTTTGAGCAGCGTGCGAACGGTTGACTCTGTCGGTACCTGACGAGTGTGCTCCCGTCCACCCAATCGTTCAGACAATTGACCAAAAGCCAAGATGGTGATGTTGACCATTGGCTCGGATTCAGTCATGGTACTGCGTACGGGCAGGAGTTTATCAACGCAGTTCTCTTTGGAGTAAACATGACACCCGCTCTCGAGGCCACCGCCTTATGGAAACTCTACCAAGCCGGCGAATCTACGGTGCAGGCTGTCCGTGGGGTTGACCTACGCATTCGTAACGGCGACATGGTTGCAGTCATGGGCCCTTCGGGATGCGGTAAGACCACATTGCTGAACATCCTATCGGGAATTGACGAGCCCTCTTCGGGGAATGTTTCGGTTAACGGGGCTCAACTCTACGGTATCTCCGATAACGCTCGAACCGATTTACGTGCTGAACATTTTGGTTTCATATTTCAGGATTTCAACTTACTGCCCGTTCTTTCAGCAGTAGAAAACGTTGAACTCCCTCTCCTTCTTTTGGGGCAATCTCCTGCAGATGCACGAAATGAATCGTTGGCGGCTCTTGGCAGGGTTGGTCTGTCCGACAGAGCACACCACCGACCAGCGGAACTGTCGGGAGGTCAACAACAACGCGTTGCGGTGGCTCGTGCAATCGTACACAAACCTTCGATCATTCTCTGCGATGAACCCACTGGCAATCTGGATACATCCACCTCAGAAGAGGTGATGCAACTCCTTCTGGAGATGAACAAGGAACTCAACACAACGTTCCTCATCGTAACTCACGACCTTGAAATTGCAAAGCAATGCCAGCGAATCATTAGCATGAGCGATGGCTTGGTGGTCAACGACCAACGTAAGCCTGGGACCGAGGAGGAATGATTCTGCTTCTTCCAGTCACCCTTCTTTTGGTGCTTGTTATCGCACTGAGTTTGGTGGCATTAATCGCAACTGGACGCTTATCAACACTATCATTAGGGGCCAAAAGCCTCTTGTTGTTTGGTCCTTCTGTAGATGCAATTCTTGTATTCTGGGTCTTGGTGTGGTTCGGTCTTTCAACGCTTAATGCATTCATGGGCGGTCTTCTCGCAGGAATCGTCTCACTCACGTTGCTTCAACCTCTTCTGATTCCGCAACGTCTGGTTGTGTGGAGATTGGCGTGGGAAAACATCCGCCGGCGCCGTAGACAATCTGTATTGATGGTTGCAGGACTCGTTATTGCATCCTCAATCATCACTTCATCACTGGTCGTTGGGGATTCTCTTGATGCCACAGTGGGGTATGAAGTGGAGGCCTCGTGGGGCGAAACAGACGTACTCCTTTCAGGGATGAACCCTCAAACAGGTGTATCGGTTCTATTTGCTCAAGATACAGCCCAACGGGCTTGGGACTCAATGGGCGAGGATGAATCATTGGAGCCTCTTCTCAAAGGTCGTCAATATGGATGGGCGACTTCGGTGAGCCTAACCGGTCCAGACGGTGTGGGGGAACCTTCAATCTCATGGTTTGCACGCAACTCAACGGTTGACGAACTTGGAATCTGGGCCCCATTGGGTGGCGAAGGAGGACTTCGGTTTTCCACATTAGCAGCGTACAATAACGGTGCAATAATTCCACAAATAGCTGTCAATAAAGCAGCCAGTGATGCACTGAATCTCAAGGTCGGGGATGTGGCTGATATGGGTTGGTACATTACCGATGAAGACCAAGAACGGGTTCGCCGTGTTCGTGAGGTCGGCATCGCTGCTATCGTTGAAAACGAAGGTCAAGGGGCTATGTCAGGCACACAATCACCGGCTGTGTTCACCGACCTCATGACGGCTCAGGGATTGGCAGAACTTGGAGACGACATAAGTCGCTTTTCCATTGCTCTGAATGACCAAATGGAAGATGTGGAAATAGAAGATGCGACTCAAAGGATCAAGCATCATTTGGATGAGGCCTTTATGGCCTCAGATACGGGGCTGAACATTTCAGTCGATTCATCCACAGGGGCCGTAACGGTTTCCTCTTCCTCTAATTTAGGCAGAATCAGTGGTGATGATGTTCGTGGACTTAGGGAGAACCGTTCCTCTCTTTATCCATCGGGTGTGATGATGGAGGTTCTCCAGGTTCCCCTCATTGACGCTACAGTAGCCGGTGAACCCTTGCTGACCTTAGCGGATAGCGACGTGACTTTGCTGCATGACAGCTCTACTGCCCTTTGGCATGCCGGTCCATCTGGAGGAGGATTTCAACTTCATGCTTCAGATGAAGCATGGATTTGGCAAGTTGACCAAGGCAATATCTTGAACGATGTAGCGTTTTCAGCAACTGGGACTTCTGGCTCATTTGGTCATGATCGGGGTCTGGTTCTGGGCAGTGAAAGCGACGTGGAACAATCATCAATTGCAACCTTCAAAACTGAACATCCGGTAGAGGCAGTTGCATACGGAGGCGGGTTTTGGTGGGCCCTTGAGGCAGAGGATGAACGTCTAATTTTGCATCGCTTAAGTGACAATTACGAAAATGTAACCACGTTCAATTTGACAGTAGACTTACCTTCAACGGTTCTTTACTACGACATTATGGTCGATGAACATGTTCACTTAAGCTTGGAAGGTTTGTTTACGACATCTTACTACGAAAGCAACGGTCTTTTAGATGTTGTAATGGAGGTCAGCGATGCATCATCATGGGCTGAACAGAGTGAAAATATCTCGCTTCAGCCTCATGAAACATGCAACGGTATAGCATCAATTTCATCAGCGAATAACTCTGCGTGGTGCACACAATCAAACGGGTTGCTGAGATGGAATACTTCTTCTGGTGAGATTGAATCCATCCGCCTTCCAGTGATGTCGGATGCTCCCGGGTTTGGGCGGTTCCCCCAGATGTTTTTGGCCTTTGGCGGGGAAAACTCAACTCTCGATGTTGCAGTGGGTCATGTTGCTGTTTCAAACCGACTTGAAGGCCTTCCTCTCAATGACACGAATCTCAGCATTGGCGTGAAAGGTGTGATTCCATACGCTTATGGTAATGACACTGCCATGTTTTTGGAAAACGATGGAGTATACACATCCTTGCCGGGTTTTGAACAATTAAGTGAACTTGAATCCGTTGTTTTGGGTCTCGTCCATCTTGATGATGCTGAAGTATTATCGCTTGCTGATGAGGACCAGCGCTCATTATTGCTGATTTCAGGTGGCCCATTTTCTGATGAGAATGCGAATTCAGCAGTGGACAACCTAACGGCATGGTTTGACGAACAAAGTTCGATTACAGACGTCTTTCTTGATGTTCGTGCGGTGAAGGTAGATGCTGCACGTCAGGCAGCAGAATCCTCTGGACTGTTATCGGCCATGTTCTTGGTCTTCGGAACCTTTACCATCGCAGCAGGTGTACTTCTCGTTCTTACGATCATCATGCTTCTTGCTGATGTACGTCGCAGTGAACTTGCCATCGCAAGAGCCCTAGGTCTTCGTTCAAGCGACGCTCGTGCCTTCTTTGTCCAAGAAGGATTGGTTTTATCTGTGATTGCAGGAGGTCTTGGTTCGCTACTTGGACTTGGTTTAGCCTGGCTAATATCGGTTGGTTTTTCATCAATTTTTGCGTCAGTGGGCGCACAAACATTCCGCTTTGATTGGACTTTGGATTCGTTCCTTTCAGGGTGGATTTGGGGCTCACTGTTAGCCATAGCGCTGCTGTGGGCGTCAGCATTCTGGAATGCCCAACTCAATATTGTAAAGGCCCTGCGAGGTGGTCGCCTGGTCCTTGCAAAGGGAGTGCCGTGGGGCGTATACTTGGTTCAAGTTCTCGGTTTTGGAGGTCTTCTAACCTGCTTGGCGGGGTTGTTCGTATTGGGCGATTCAAGCGGTTTATCGTACGCCGCTTATGTGCTCAGCGGCGTCTTTGCAATGCTCGTCTTTGTTCCCTTGCTGACCTGGGAACTGCCTGTTTGGCTATCAGCAAGACCGCGTTGGGAGCGATGGAGTCGTCACTCTCCAAGAAATACACTCGGGGCTCTTGGAACCTTGTGGCTCGTATGGACGCTTCTTTTGGGACCAATTGACCCCGTGCGTGCTTCCATGACTGCCGATGAACTTACATTCATCGTTTTGGGCCTTCTCCAAGTATTGTCAGGGGTCATGGTTTTGACCAGCATTGCTCCTCTAGCGGTCCAACGAATTACCAAATTGAAATTTGTAACCCGTAAATTCGGTGTGGTCGGGCCTGTGTCCCTAGCCCACCCTCTTGCTCATCCAGTACGCACAGCAGTGGTCATGGGAATGTTCTCCATCACGATGTTTTCAGTGGTTGTTCTCTCCGGATACACGGCTCAATTTGATACATATTCTTCGTCGTTCGTTGAGGATGCGGAAGGTGACTTTGAACTTCTTCTCACCTCATCGCGCTCTCGGCCAATAGAACTCGAAAACGACCCGTATTCTTGGGGGATAGAACACGAGGCCATCGGTAACATCGATGCCGTCGGTCGGATTTATCGCGCCCCCGTCCACTTAGAAGATGCCTCTGGAGAACGTATGCCGTATCTCTTGAGAGGGTTTGATGAAGGATTTTCATCTCACGGAGGTTTACCGCTTTATGCTTGGGATGAACAATTGGGTGAGACCGAAGAAGACGCTTGGGCTGCGATTGAGAACTTTGAGAACATCGTGTTCCTCGATGCTTCGTTTGGATTGGAAGCAACTACCGATGGCACATCACTTGTGCCGCTTCAATTTTCAATCGGCGATACAATTTCTCTCATTGATTTTTCCAATCCCAAAAATACCAGGTCGGTCCAGGTTGGAGGTTTTCTTGAACAATCTTCATACATTTTTTCAGCCGGCGTTTGGATGAATGGAGAAGTCGTAGATGAGCAGTTCGGGGGAGAAGTCACACGGATGTATGTGAGTGTGGCAGACGATGCCAAGCCCGTCAATGGTAGCGGTGAATGGGAGGACATTGCTGCCCAAGGAAAGACCAAAAAAGTCCGACAGGCTGCTCTTGAACTCGATTCAGTTCTTGCCAAAGCCCTTGCTGATGACAGCGTGTCGGTGCAAACGGTATCCGAAGAAGTCATGGTCATTCAATCACTTGTACTTGCAATTTTGTCGTTGTTTCAGGGATATCTTGCCCTTGGGTTGATCGTTGGCGTTGCTGGAATTGCAGTGGTCACCATCAGAAACGTCAGCGAACGAAGAATGACCATTGGGATGTTGCGAGCCATAGGCTTCCGTCAACGGCATGTCCTAGCGATCTTCATCGTTGAGGTATCATGGGTTGCAGCATTGGGTATGCTCAACGGATTGTTGATTGGATACGGTTTTCATTTGGTACTTTACAAAGCAATTTGGGAGGCAGAGGGTGCCGCCTTTGTATTCCCGTGGGGCTCCACTCTGTTCCTCTTTGTGTGCGGTTGGTTCATTGCTCTCGTTGCGACTTACGGGCCAACTCAACGAGCGTCAAAAATCCCTCCATCAGCAGCCCTTAGGAGCATTTAATCGGATCTTGGTAAGTTCCATACGGGTTAAAAATTACAAAAATACCGCTCTATTATTTCCCCTACACCGGACACTGCGTACTATTTTCTTTGTCAAAAACACACCATATCGGCCATATTTCCTATCGTCATCCTTCCTATAGTATAAATACGACGAATGGCGTGGTGAGGGATACCGAACCTTCGGGGGTATAGACATGAAGAATATGACACCTATGATTCTCGGCCTGTTAATGCTAACCAGTTTATTCGCTGGCATTGACTTCACCGAGCTAGAAGAAACCGTGGTGATTGAGGAAGCAGGAGCACGCGCAGGCGCTGATCCATCCGTCCTTGCCATCACGTCACCTAAAGAAACTGTTTGCGACAACACCGGTTGCCGTAACGAACTAAAAGTTGGCGAAGCGACCAATTTTGCCGCATACATCCAGAACTTGGGTGATGCGCCAGTAGATGAATTGAGCTACACCGTTACCGTGTACCTCACCGATTCCTCTGGCACAGTGGGCATGATTGCTAAGGATACTACTGGAAATGATTTGCAGTGGGTAAACTTAGACGCTATCTGCGATGATGGTTCAGTCTGCGACTTTGATTCGACAGCAACACCTCATCCGTTCCCACCTACAGGCACACCTCCTACTTACCTTGGTGGCGGCAAATATACTCTGCAACTTGGGGGACAAGATATTGTTTGGACTCCAACTCAGGGAACTTACATTGTTGACATCACGGTCGACTCACCTACCGACGCAGATATTGCTAACAACGGCCAACAAGTTGCTGTTACAGTAACCGACTGGTACGATATCAAGGTTGAGATGGAATGGGACGACGGAACCACATCAGTAACCGGTTCAGGCGCAAGCGCATTTACCCTCTCTGTAACGGCGGACGGTTCAAGCAACTTCGCACCACGCGACGTTCAAATTCGCCTAGGTCTAACCGGTACTGTTGCTTCTGCAACCGGCGGAGCAAACAATGACGATATCACTCTTAACAGTGGAATTACCATGCTCACTGCTGGAACAGAACAAACCGTAGTTACCTTTCAAAATGAATCCGATCTAAACGACACGACTTCTGACCTTCGTCACATCCTCGATTATCAAACCCCTTGGACCTACACCGGTCTTGTCACTCCTGACGGTACTCAAAACACAAGTAAATTTGACCTAACTGCATCTCTTGTTGATTATGTGCTCTATGGGCAATTTGCCGATTGTGTTGAATCCTTCACCGTTGAGGAAAACCTCACCACTTGGGCTCACTTCTGTGAAGTTTCACAGACAGGTGATGACCGACCTGCAACCGATAGCGCCGAAATTTCAGGTGCTGTTGAGAACTACCACGACATCCGTATCTCTCGCATGGGTGTTTACCAAGGATACAATTCCGATGGAACAGGACAAGCATCAAACTTCATTGAAGATTCAACAGGAGCAGACCTAAACGTTGGTTTCTCCCGTGTTTACGCCGAACTTCAACACCGTGGAAGCGATGTTCAAATCGGTTATGACTGGAACGTCTCCTATACAATTTCTCTCGGTACCACCGTCATGTCAACCGGTATCGTTAACGATTGCATGCAGGGGATAGATATGCCCTATCAATATCAACCTCTTGGAGGCCCAGGTATGGAAATCGCAACCGTTTGTGTTGAAGTCAGCCTCGCACCTGGAGAGTACACCTTTGAGTTTGATTTGATAATGGAGAACAAGGCATACTCGGTTGACGCAACCGGTGCATACGACATGCGCTTAAGCAACAATGACCGAACCATGGTCTCCAATGTCGTCAACAACTTGCCATTGATCAC
>CAXAHZ010000030.1:0-11383 GCA_963968875.1 uncultured euryarchaeote | reverse complement strand
CCGTAATTTCCGCCACCGTCTCGGCGACCACCATCACGACGTCCGTAATTTCCGCCACCACCTGAGCGTCCTTGATTTCGGTCGCGACGACCCCGTGAACGTGGCTCTGGTGGTATGTATTCAACCTCAAAAGTTGGAAGTGAACCGAAGTCGGGTGGTGTGAAATCAACATTCACGCCGACATTTTTCTGAAGGCGATTGTACATTTTCTTCTGTGGTCGTTGTACGAGAGACACTACGACACCGCTCGCTCCACCACGAGCAGTTCGGCCGCTCCTATGCTTGTACGCTTTACCGTTCTCGGGTGGGTCGTAATGAATAACACAGTTGACTCCTTCAACATCCAACCCTCTTGCTGCAACATCAGTTGCGACGAGAGCCATGCATTCTCCGTGTTTGAAGGCCTGCATTGCTCGGTCTCGTTGGCGTTGAGACAAACCTCCGTGAAGTCCACGAACGCCAATTCCATCGTCAAGCAATTCATCGTTCACGCGCTCCACACCAAGGCGAGTACGACAGAAAACAATCGTTCGGCCGCAACTGCGTATCAATTCCGAAGAGATAGGAGATTTCTTGGCATGTGGCATCAGCCAGAAATGGTGATCCATATCCGTAATGGATACTTCTTCTGCCCCGACTTCAAGACGGACTGGGTCTCGTTGATATCGTTTGATGAGGTCGGCAACCTCGTCATCAAGTGTAGCACTGAACAATACAGTTTGTCGGTCGGGTAAACAACGGTCAAGGATGTCGCAAACCGGTTCCATGAACCCCATGTCCGCCATTCGGTCAGCTTCATCGATAACAACAACTTCAACATCCTTGAGCACGACTGCTCCTCGTTCCATCAAATCAAGAAGACGACCAGGGCAGGCGACAACTACATCCAATCCACGCTCAAGAGCGCGATATTGATTCTTGTACGAAACGCCACCGTAAATGGTTCCGACCGTTCGGTCGATGACGCGTGCAAGAGGCTTGAGAACCCCATAGATTTGTTCAGCGAGTTCCCGAGTTGGAGTAAGAATAAGGGCACGAGGGCGATTTGGCTCTGCATAGGAGACCTTTTCCAGCATGGGAAGGCCAAAAGCGAGGGTTTTCCCTGAACCTGTAGGCGCTCTACATGATACGTCTTTTCCTTCCATTGCTGGAGGAATAGATTCTACTTGAACTTCAAACGGTTCGTTGATACCTTGGGAAGACAATACTTCCGCAAGTGCATCACTTATGCCGAGGTCTTGAAACGAACCCATTGGTACACCCAATGTGAAGCCCCCGCCGCTCCCTATTTAGCATGAACCGTTCAAAGTAGGCAAAAATGGGTCTTGAATTCAAACATCACGTGTGACGTACATCGCAACCGCATTGCCTCCACCGAGGCAGAGAGTAACGATACCGGAGGATGCTTTTACACGACGCATGACCCCTAACATGGTAATCAGACAACGAGTTCCACTGGCACCCAAAGGATGTCCGAGACTAACGGCACCGCCGTGGAGATTGAATCGGTCATCTGGTATTCCAACTTCTTGAGCCACTGCGCAAGATGCAGAAGCGAATGCCTCGTTGTGTTCATAGACATCAACATCCAATACGGCGAGATCGTTTCGCTCCAACAATGCCTTGACTGCAGGTATGGGCGCACTCATGACACGTGCTGGCTCAACCCCTGAGGTGCAATAATCGTTGATGTAAGCGATGATTTCCCAACCTTGTTCGCGAGCAAAGGATTCCTCTGCCACAAGCACCGCACTTGCCCCATCATTGAGCGTGCTTGCATTTCCTGCCGTGACCATACCCTCTTTATCAAAAGCAGGACGCAGTTTTCCAAGTGATTCAAGGGTAGTTTGGCCCCGAATTCCTTCATCGGATGAAAATAAGATCGGTTCCGCCCGACGCTGGGGTACCTCAATGGCAAATGTTTCCCAGTCAAACCAGCCTTCTTGGGCTGCTTTGGCTGCTCGCTGTTGGCTGCGTAATGCAAAACCATCGGCATCATCACGGCTGATGTTGCATTCTTCTGCGACGGTTTCACCAGTCAATCCCATGTGGACATCGTTGTAAACATCCCATAAGCCATCGTGAATCATTGAATCAACAAGCGTGGAAGAACCCATTTTGGTTCCTTTACGCTGCCCCATCAGTAATTGTGGAGCATTGCTCATGCTTTCCATACCTCCCGCAATGAGGACTTTGTATTCCCCGGCACGAATGCTGTTTGCGGCCATCATAGCGGCCTTGAGTGAAGAGCCACACACTTTGTTAATCGTCGTACAAGGGGTTGTTACCGGTAGGCCCGCCCCTAAAGCGACCTGTCGCGCAGGATTTTGCCCGGCTCCGGCCTGTAGGACTTGACCGAAGAGAACTTCATCAATAATACCTGAATCCGGATTGATGTTGGTTCGCTTCAACAATTCCTTAACCGTCAACGAACCGAGTTCAACCGCAGAGAATCCTGCTAATGTACCCAAGAACTTACCAATGGGTGTTCGGGCAACTCCGCAAATTACCGGTTGTGGCTGGGACATGAATCTTCCACACACAGAGACGCTTTGAAGGTGCGCGTTCGTCATTATGGCTCGTGAGAAGGCTTGATGAAGCAAACCCACTGGGGCAGACATGGCCAAATTCAAGACCAACTTGGAACTCTCTAGAAAAGAAGATGAAATGCGTGACATTGAAGTCCAATTGGATTTCACTCCCAATGCCTTGGCTTCGGTACTTTACCGCCAAGGAGATACGGTTATTTTGGTATGCTGCACAAAAGAATCCAAACTCCCACGATGGTTCCCGCGGGACGCCACCAAAGGCTGGGTACATGCTGAGTATTCGCTCCTTCCAGGTTCAACTGATTCTCGATTCCGTCGTGAGCGTAACGGTGCAAAAGGGCGTACTCAGGAAATTGAACGCCTTATTGCACGCTCACTTCGAGCAGCAGTAGACCTTGAAGCATTGGGACCTGTTGCTCTTAACATCGATTGTGATGTACTCAACGCAGATGGAGGCACAAGGTGTGCATCAATTACTGCAGCTAACATCGCTTTACGATTGGCAGTACGACGCCTTATTGCCAACGGTGATTGTCTACCATCAGACCTCCGCCCCACATTTGAACAACGCAAGGAAGGCTGGACGCCCCCTCAACTCTCAGCCATTGAGAGGAAAAATCACGAGATGGACGTCCTACCTCACGACCTTGCGGCGATATCTGTCGGTCTGATCGATGGCGATGTCTACCTTGATCTTGATTACATACTGGACTCAAATGCAGATGTTGACATGAATGTTATCAAAACCAGTGATGGCAAGTACGTTGAAATTCAGGGTACCGGTGAAGAATCAACCTTCTCTGCGGAGGAATTAACTGCATTATTGTCAAGAGCCGATGGTGGCATGAACACTCTATTTGAGATGCAAAACGACGTATTGAATGACGCTGTTTGAACCACAAGTAAAGTTGATTTCGTCCTCGTTGCGAAACGGCCACATCGGAAGGCTTGATATGGCGAGGGCGCTCGCAAAGACCACACGGGTTAGTAGCTTAGTTGGGAGAGCGCGGCACTGAAGATGCCGAGGTCGCTGGTTCAAGTCCGGCCTAACCCACCAACATTTACACAGGTCTAACCATGCTGGACGAACACGTGATGATCGAATTCCCCACCAGTCAACGGTTGGGCACTGCAGCCTCAGGATTGTTCTTGTTCTGCTTCGGAATGCCATTCACGCTTGCGCCCTTCTTCATATTGCCAAATGCATTTGGAGAAGGTGTCATGCTAAGCATCTTCATGATATGCTTTTCAATGCCGTTTCTTCTTGCGGGCCTTACCGTACAATCATTTGGCATTGGTGCATTTAGAATGGCTCTTTTCCCCAACAGTAAGTTCACCCAAAAGCAATTGGAAAAAACAAATTCAAACGCTGAAGAAAGAGAAGTGTTGGATTACTATTCTTCAAGTTCACCTTCTGAACAACGAAGAGAAATTATGGATGACCAAATTGAAAAGGATGGCAACTTCTGGGACAGTGTCAAGCCTGAATGACCTTGGTGGGAGATTGCATTCCCTTTTTGACCCCTAAATCTACTGACGAATTAATCTATAGAACAAACCCACCTAAAACCGCAACTCAACAAAGAAGGGAAAAGGGTTCATGAGGAAGTTCCGACTTGCCTCTAACATGGGCAAAGGGGGAGATGGTCACGAGGCAACTCCCGACCCACATGAGGACCATTCAAAATCCCGTGACAAGGAAGCTAAAGAACTCCAAGAAATACGGCAACGTCGTCTGGGTGGAGGCAAACTCTTTCTCTCAAAAATTGAGGATTTCGTCTTGATGGGAGGCATCGCTTACGGGATTCTGTTCGCACTTCTTCTCTTTTCTATGTCCTCGGGTGTATTCGGCAATACAACTGCACTTGATCACAAAGCATCGACTACATTCCTTGATATTGGTGATGAATGCGAAGAGATTTCCGAAGAGCCATGGCTCAATATTTTCCCAGACCCTGATCGTGAATTGTTCTCAATCGCAGGACACAATCTGCCCAATGGTGTTGCCTTCCTCAATTATTCAATTGCTGAAGCGGATGGAGAAAAACAACTGCAACTCACGGATGAAACCACGAGAATCATTGAAGAAACGGAAAACAGTTCCGGTCGTGCCTATTTTCAAGCCCCTTATTCAGAACTGACTGAAGGAGATTACGACTTAGTGTTCAGAGTCAGTGTTCGAGAGGGAACAAATGCAAGTTCACCAATCGTTATGCAGTCCATGACAAAAACAATGACTTTTGAGTTGTCCATATCAAAAGAAACGTTATCGT
The DNA here is from genome assembly GCA_963968875.1 of uncultured euryarchaeote. Classification (GTDB taxonomy): domain Archaea; phylum Thermoplasmatota; class Poseidoniia; order Poseidoniales; family Poseidoniaceae; genus Poseidonia. Next base: position 6,561 of record CAXAHZ010000030.1, on the reverse strand, counting down.
TCCTACCGTTTGTTGACGACGCCGAACATTCAGATGTCCGTATTGCTGATGCAGGTTCTCGTTCTTGCTGGACCGTTCAAGACCTTGGAGACTGGGGATATCTCTTGATGGGGGCTGAATTAGGAGGAGGGCGTGAAACAGCCATGCTCACTGGAGGCGCAGCCGGCATTCCAGCGTGGTGGATGGCCTTTATTTCCCTATCACTTTCAATCATCTCATTGCTCGTTCTTTACCCGGTCATGTACAAAGTGTATCACCAAGACACTGACGACATTCTGTCCAGGAATCACATCGCTAGGTTGGTTGGAGATACTGTAAGCGATATCGCAGACCGCTTGGCCATTGATGTCGACGAGGATCTATTCAAAATTGAAACGCGTGATTTATCCATTGACATCATGGTCGCCTACAAAAATACAGAAAATACCCTTTCGGATGCCAAGGAAATCCGTGCTGAGATTCTAAGAAACCTGTTGGAAGAATTTGCTATCTTCAGAGTCTTCAAACCGGTACAACTCAACGTGCGCACCATTGGAGCAGGCCAATCAATCGACTTTGACTCAGGTTTAGGGATTGGAACCAGAGAGGTTAGCGAAGCTGAGGCTGAAGAGCAGCAAGATTATTCTTCATTCTTCTCGGAATTGCATTCACTCTCACGAGTAGAAGATGATGTCAGAGACAGTTTGGACCTCTTTTTCACCCGCCGAAATGATGTTGAAATGAACGGGGCTGTGGTCACAAGTGATGACCGAGTCGTCTTTGTTTCAGTCATCTATCGCCCAACACAACGGTTTGCTTTCTTCCGTTTTGACAAAACTTCAACTCAGATAAGGGACGAATTGTTTAGGTTCATATCAGAACGTAACGAAGACCATCTTGGGAGCCAGGAATTGATCGTTAAGACTCGAAATGAGATCTCTACATTAGCCGACCGCTCCGGAGCAGGTCGCGTGGAACGGAAATCAGCCAATGACGACAGAATTGTTGCCATTGCACGCCAGGATGGTCTCGGAGGACGCATGCTTCAGACGAAATTCCTTGGAAATACGCTATCTACGGTTGAGTACATGGCTAACGAGAAGAGAGAAATGATCAACAAATGGGGATTCTGGGGCCTGATCGTCTTTGTATGGATTCCGTTCATGGCATCTGGAGTATTGGTCGGCGCCATGCTTGGACTGCTTTCCCGAATGCAGTTCATGCGAGTATTGCTTGCAACATTTATTGGAGGTTCAATCGCCTCAATCACGTGGGCTTATACCGCTGAAGGCATTGTCAAATTCATGCACCAATACAAGCTTGAGGTATTCATCCCGATGATTATTATCGTCTTTATCCTCATGGCAGTCCTCCACATTCGCTCTACTAAAATGCGTAGACAAACCGAATTGTTTGAAGATACCCTCCTCGACAACTTCCATGCTGATATCGTAGCCAAATACGGCGACCAGTGAGTTGTTTCCATGGACCACGAGTCTTCAAGAGAAGGGAAAGAAGGGCATGTTGGGGAACCAATCCGCCTCGGAATCCTTACCGTGAGTGATAGAGCCAGCCAAGGAGTGTATGAAGACGAGGGGGGTCCTGCGATTCTATCCTTTTTTGATGAGGCAATTCTAAGCCCATACATCGCCCATTACCGATGCGTAAAAGACGACCAAGCCATCATTGAAACGACGCTTAAATCCTTGATTGATGATGTAGGTTGCAGTGTTGTAGTGACCACCGGGGGTACTGGACCAGCTGAAAGGGACGTCACTCCAGAAGCCACAATCGCCGTATGCGACCGAATCATGCCAGGCTTTGGGGAGCAAATGCGCAACATCTCACTTGCATTCGTCCCTACCGCAATCCTCTCCCGCCAGGTTGGAGGCTTGAGAGGATCAAGTCTGATATTCAACCTCCCTGGTAGACCAAAAGCAATACGGGAAACCATTGATGAAATTTGGAAATCCGTACCGTATTGTATCGATCTCATGAAGGGCCCTTACATGGACATGAACGATGAAATATGCAATTCCTTTCGTCCAAAAGGCGCTTCTCGTCGCTGATTGACAGAGCATTATGTTGATGTGCTGAATCGCACTCGGCCTATTTGGAGAATATATATGAGAGGCAACATGCTAATTCGCGGAGCGACGATGGTCCTCCCTAACCAAACCAGTACCGGTGACCTTCGAATCGTCAACGGGGTTATCGAAACGATTGACACCACGGGATCTCTAACCCCCAAAAATGATGAGTTATTGGTTGATGCAGAGGGTTTGCATCTGCTTCCTGGCATCATTGACCCACAGTGCCATTTCCGCGACCCCGGCCAACCTGAAAAGGAAGACCTGGGATCGGGTTCTGCCGCTGCGGTCAGCGGAGGCGTGACCTCATTTCTTGACATGCCAAACAACAAACCTTCCATCACGACGATGGAAGGGATGAACATGAAACTTGAGACTGCTGCAAATAAATGCGTTAACAATTATGGATTCTTCATAGGAGCGACCCCGAATAACGTTAGCGACTTGCAGGAAGCAGTTGGCACTCCAGAGGCTCCTTTAGCAATCCCAGGAATATGCGGCATCAAGGTGTTTATGGGCTCATCAACTGGAACACTCTTGGTTAACGAACGCGAGGCCCTTGAGGCTATTTTTGGGGGAACTGCGGGTCTCATCGCAGTTCATGCTGAGGATGAGCAGCGTCTTATTGAGCGCTATGAGTCATACAAAACGAGAACGGACATTGCAGCTCATGCTGAATGGCGAGACGATAAAACCGCCCTCTTAGCCACACAACTTGCAGTAGAATTGGCCGAAGCAACGGGCCACCGACTGCATGTCCTTCATCTAACCAGCGGAATAGAAGCAGAATGGTTGGAAGGAAGAACGACCTTGCCAAGCAAGGCAGGAGCCAAGGGTGCGATTATCACAACTGAGACACTACCTCAGCATCTTACATTTGATGAAGACGATGTTCTCAAGGAAGGGACTCGATTGCAAATGAACCCACCTATTCGTTACAAGAAAGACCGAGAACTCCTTTGGGACCACATGAAAAACGGCACCATACAGTGCATTGCTACAGACCATGCCCCTCATACTTTGGAAGCAAAGAACCTCGGATTTCCAAAGGCGCCAAGTGGCATGCCGGGTGTTGAAACATCGTTAGCGGTTATGCTTACACACGCTAAAAATGGGATGTGCAGCATTGAAGACGTGGTACTGTGGATGTCAACGTATGTTGCAGATTGCTACAATATGACCGGTAAAGGGCGTTTAGAGGAGGGCCAAGATGGAGATATTGTACTCGTGGACATGAGCCGTGAGGCAGTCGTTGAAGACCAAAATTCGTGGAGCCGCGTAGGCTGGAACCCGTTCAGCGGCCGGTCACTTGTCGGATGGGCTCAGATTACGGTAGTCGCAGGGATACCCGTGTTTGAGCGAACTGAAGGTACGGGACAAAAAGGAAAGTTATTGGTTAAGCCTGGAGAAGTTGGAGAAGCCATTTTGATGACTCCTTGGGACTGATCATTGATTTAATCCATACAGTGTGCGGTATTTCTTCTCAATGTAATTCAGAAACGGTTCCGGTGAAGGAGACTTACCCGTAGCGGCTTCAATGAGTTGGCTCGGCGAAACCTGGCTTCCACGATGATGAATGCGGGGGCGAAGCCAATCCAGCATCGGACCCCAATCTCCCGAAGAAATAATCTTGTCAACATCTCCAAGCGATTCTTTCATCGCATCAAGAAGTTGCGCTGCATACAAATTGCCAAGAGTATAGGTCGGGAAATAGCCGAATGCCCCCATTGACCAGTGAATGTCTTGGAGACACCCAAGGCGGTCTTCAGGTACTTCGACTCCAAACCATTCATTGAACATCGTATTCCAAGCATTTGGCAGATCTTCAACCGCAAGGTCTCCATTGAAGAGTTGCTTTTCAATTTCATACCTCAGCATGACATGTAAATTATAAGTTACTTCGTCAGCTTCCACGCGGATAAAACCCTTTTCAACTTGATTTGAAATTTGATTCATGGTATCGGAATCCCATTGTGGGGCCTCTGGAAATTCATTGTAAAACAACGGGAGGGCGACGTCCCAAAACGCTGACGTTCTGCCAATTTGGTTTTCCCAGAATCGACTTTGAGATTCGTGGACTCCAAGCGAAACAGCGGCGCCGCGTGGCGTGTAGCGATGAGAACGGTCCAAGCCTTGTTCGTAAAGTGCGTGACCGGTCTCATGCATGACCGCATAGAGACATGAAAACGGGTCTTGGTCATCAAACCGGGTCGTAAATCGCGTATCCCCAGGCCAAAGTCCTGCTGAAAAAGGATGGGTTGATGCATCCATTCTTCCAGCATCAAAATCAAAACCCATACGCTTTGAAATTTCTTCGCAAAAACGCTCCTGTGCAGGAATTGGAAAACGAAGCGTCTCGGGTAAAGTCGGCTCCTCCATCTCTTTTTGAGCGTCTGTAATCGATTGCAGAAGGGGGACCAAGCGTTCCTTCAATCCGGCAAACAGAGGGTCATAATCTGCAACGGTCATTCCGACTTCATATTCATCCAACAGTACGTCGTATGGAGTGCTCGTAACGCCGAGATAGTTGATTTTTGTTCGTGTCATCCCAATTAACGATTCAAGCGTATCTTTGAACATTGAAAAATCGGAAGCTGCTCTTGCTTCTTGCCAAGCAACCAGGGCCTTTGAGCGAACCTTAGCAAAGGATTCCACGAATTCCTTTGGAAGTTTCACTGCCTGATCGTATGATCTCCTCATCTCGCGTACGTTTGCCTCTTGGTCAGCATCAAGTTCTTGAGATTCAAGCTTCGTGAGAAGTGACCCCATCTCTGGATCGGTCAGAAGTTCGTGACGCTTCCCCGCCAACCAAGCTAAAATTTCACCTCGGGATTCACCTCCTTTTGGAGGCATCAAAACTTCTTGATCCCATCCCAAGTGACCTTGTACTGAACTGAATCTGTAAATATCTTGAACTCGTGAAAGGAACTCGTCATAGGCTTGCATGATTTTACCAAAACCTTGCTATTCTTGAACACTCCCTTCAATCTTAACGAAAGAAAAAAATTCTGTCCTTAACGAACAACCACACATTCAAGAAGAATAGAATTCTACGGGTACCATGGTGTCACCCTTCCGCCGAAAAGGTAAGGATGAACCCTCTGAATTTCCTGAAGATTCGGACCTTGATGAAGCGATTGCCGAAAATGAGGGGATTACCATTGAAGAGAAGGACAAAACGGTCACCGTTGTTGAAGAGACGCAGGATGATGAGCATGCTCAACCCGATGTCGACGAACACATGTTGATGGAAAAAAGCGCAATTACGGTGATCGATACCTGCATGGACGTCCGCCGTGGAGAAAACATCTTGATTGTGTGTGACCCAACCACCACAGATATTGGTCAAGCGCTTCACGACGCAGCAAGCAAACGGTCGGATCGTGTACTCCTTGTGGTCATGCCCAAAGGACGTCATCATGGCGAGGAACCCCCATCTCCAGTGGCAAACCTCATGAGGCAACAGCAGATTGTCATTGCACCTACTCGCTACTCACTCACCCATACGAGAGCCGTCCGACAAGCCATCAAAGATGGTGCCCGAGTGGCAACGATGCCCGGGATGACCAATGAAATGTTCACCCAAGGAGGTATGTCGGCAGACTTTGCATCAATCAAAAAGCATATGGGTGAAATGTCTCCATTGCTGAGGAGAAAGCGAATCGTCAATGTGAAATCAGACGCAGGAACAAACGTTACGTTCGAAGTCAGTTGGAGGGAATGGAAACTTGATGACAATGGAATCTGTAACCGTCCAAGAATGCTAACGAATCTACCTGCGGGTAAAATATTCACACTCCCCAGAGAAGGCACCATGAACGGCACAGTAGTCATTGACGGCTCATGGGACTCAGCCCTGGTTGACGAACCCATTGTTCTCCAAATTGAAGATGGTTTAGTTGTTGACGTAAAAGGGGGCACTGCGGCTGCTCAAATTCGTCAAGCCTTTGGCGAGGCCGCCAAACGATTGCGCAGTAAAGACCAGGAGAATGTTTGGACGGTAGCAGAGTTCGGATTCGGAATGAATCCGCAAGCAAGACTGATTGGGAGTGTTCTTGAAGATGAGAAAAGACTCGGTACGGCTTATTTCTCAATCGGCGACAACACCACTTTAGGCGGTACTTCCGCAGTAGGAATTCATGTTTCGGGAGTTATGGATTCACCAAGTATTTGGCTTGATGAAACGGTAATTGTTGAGGAAGGTACATTCCTCATCGAATGAGACCTTTCAGTACCCTGTGTTCTGTTGGCCACATACGGGGCAAAACCGCCAATATGGATCTAGGCCTATACCACAATTCCTGCAATTTACTCCAGATCTGATGGTCGGTTGAACCATGGGGGCCTGAGGCTGCTGCCAACCCTGCTGCGGTTGTTGCTGCCAATTCTGCTGAGGCGGCCGTTGTTGTTGAGGAGGTTGTTGCCAATTTTGCTGAGGTGGCCGTTGCTGTTGAGGAGGTTGTTGCCAGTTTTGTTGAGGAAGCGGTTGAGG
>CAXAHZ010000029.1:0-11421 GCA_963968875.1 uncultured euryarchaeote | reverse complement strand
TTGTCAACATTTTGCATTGAAATCGCAGTCACTTCTGAAGTTGTATCGCCTTGAATTTCACCTACGGTTGCATCAACACCTGTATCTGTGACGAGGATTGTTGGGTCAAAGGTTCCCGAGTAGATCCATCGGTCACCAATTCTCCATGTAGGGACATCAGAAACACCCGGGTCGTATCCACCTGAATGCAGTACTGTAGGCGATTCTTCTAGGATTGGGTGCTCCAGGTGAACCAATGTGATAAGGAGCAATGCGGCCAACAACCCGGGCACGAAGACACGCCGTTTGCTGCTCCCCATGCTAAACGCAGGCGGGAAAGAGACCATCAACGCTTCTCTTGTCAACCATCCAACAAAGGTTGGGCTCAGAGTAAGTCTGCCAGTTCGTCCTTGATGATTTCAACGGCTTCCAGGATTTCGTCCTTGTGCCGAGCACCGGTAATCACCATTTTGCCAGATCCGAAGATAAGACAGACAACCTTGGGGTCGTCTAGGCGATAGATGAGTCCAGGGAATTGCTCTGGCTCGTACTCAACTTTGTCAAATGGCAAGTGGAATGTAAGGTGGTTGAGGTTGAGTTTACGAGGGACTCCTGCTTGCGGCTCGCCGGTGAATTTGTCAACGCCGTCGTAGTCTTCAGGATAGTGTAGGGCATAGGTGGCAACCATATTTTGTACTTCAATGGTGACGTCCTTGAGGTCCCATGTCTCAATTCCAGCAGCACGCAAATCCTTGATCATGCGGTCAATACCGGTGTGGATGTTGTCCTCGTCCTTTCCACCGGTGCAAACAGCTCGGCCTGAGCGGAACATAAGGATAGCAAGTTTTGGTTCAGTAACACGGTAGACGACACCCGGAAATTGTTCAGGTTCGTACTCACAGTTGAGTTGGATGGCAATATCTGGGAGGTCAAGTTCTTCTGCAACTCGAGTGCTTGCAACTACGTTTACGACAGTCAGGCGTTCTTCATCGGTGGTCATATATAACCCGAATGACCTTTAGTATATAAAAGGAATTTCGGCTCGTTCCCAATTTAGGGCGTACGAAATAACAGGTATTATTTCCAAAAAGGAGTGCCCATAATCGAGTCGATTGAGAGGCCTTGATTTCCAAGTCTCGAAATCAAAGTTCGGCCTCCTGCTAACTCAATCGCTTCGCTTGTTGCTTTGGGTTTCCGGGTTAAGGCTACCATACAACCTCCTCCTCCGGCGCCTGTTAATTTCGCTCCAAGCGATGTAGGTAATGCCGCATGAATCAGGTGTTCAAGTTCATGGGATGAAACACCTAGGTTTCGTAGGATGAGGTGATTCTCGCTCATCGCATGACCCACGGCTTCGTAATCACCTTCCTGCAATGCGGCCAAGCCTCTACGGACTATGCCGCCAATGGCATGAATTTCATTGATACGATTTGGATTTGCTTCCAAAGCACCAGCGACCAAGGCCACTTGTTGGGATGTAGGTGCATGGACTCCAGTATTGCCCAACACCAAAAACACATCATCTTCAGGGAGATTCAGTGTGTGAATTTCCCATGTTCTGTTGCCCTCGGGTGTTTCAAGCTCACTTGTGAACATCCATTCACACCCGTCTTCCTTTCTGTCTGATAGAACAACGACCCCTCCTATGGCGCTGGTCGATGTGTCCATCGGTGATGCTCTTCCAGATTGGGCTTTAGCCTCGGCATGATGAGCCATGCGGCAAAAGTGCTCAATGCCGTGGGGCGGGTTCGGGGGGTTTTTACTGGCATCCAGAGCGACGCCTATGGCGACACTCAATGCTGCGCTTGACCCAAGTCCTGATGCCCGAGGGATGTCACCTGAGACGTGAATCGATAGGGGAGTTGGATCCGATTTCTCGTTCCATATCTCGTGAACGAGGTGGTAGATGTGCGGGTGGCGTCTTAGATTCAAGGCACTGCCATCAACACTCCATGTTTTTGATGCCGATATGCGCACACAAAGACGCTGTTCCAATGCCACTGCAACAGCCGGCTCACCGTAGACGACTGCGTGTTCCCCAAAAAGAATGCACTTTGCAGGTGCACTCGCTGTGATTGCAGCCTCAGCAGTGCCCATAGACAATACAAATGGTCGGCATTCATATTCCTTCTTACAAGCAGGGTCATAACCGTGCATTTTTGACGGTGGTTTCAAAGTGCGATTCACTCTCGCAGACATGCCGAGGGTGAACGATAGTGGTTGACGGTATGGAACATCCCCTGTTTTTGGACTATGGATTTGTTCCAGGATGGGCGATTTTACTGCTTCTCTTCGGCGTCTCGGGAGGGTTCTTTCTCTATCAGGTTGTTAAGGCGACTCGTTTGGTTCTAAAAGGGAGGCCTGAGAACAGATTTGACAACTGGGGTACACGAATAAAGGAAGTAGCAACGGGATGGCTTGGCCAGAAAAAGGTACTCAAAGACCGCGTTGCTGGCGGCATACACGTCCTGATGTTTTGGGGTTTCTTGATGCTCTCTACGGACATGTTTGACCTCGCAACAGGCAATCAGTTTTCTCAAAAAGTCCTTCCTGAACTTCTACGAGGGCCATGGAATCTTATCGTTGAGACTGGATATACCATTGCTTTCATCGGTTGCGTAGCTGCATTAACTCGTAGGGTAGCATTTACGCCAGAGAAACTCAAGGGCAAATCTCAATTGGAAGGGAATGCTATCTTGTTACTCATCATGACCATTACAACCACTTCATTCGTTGTTGAAGCAGGTGAGTCAACGATCTCAAAGACATGGGAGCCGATCGGTTGGTGGGTTGCGATAACGTTTGTACCAAGTGCTAGTGTGGTTATTGCAGCGTATTGGGCTCACATGTTAGCCATCTGTGTCTTCTTGTTTCTGATTCCTCTCTCGAAGCACATGCACTTGGTCATGGCCTTCCCGAACGTGTTCTTTCACGACCTACGCCCAATGGCAACCATGGAACCACTGGCACGTGGAGAAAACGGTAAGGCTGTGATGCTTGACGACCTTGATTTGGAATCTTTTGGTGCGGTAAAGTACACGGATTTCACTTGGCGCGACCTCATCGATGGATGGGCCTGTACATCCTGTGCTCGCTGCCAAGATGTATGCCCCGCTTATGCCAGTGGAAAAGCGCTCAATCCGATGGAAATTATTCACGATGTCCGCCATTATGCAAACGACCATGCGACTTCGCTCTTTGCTGGCGAGGCACCCGAAGAAGACATCATTCAACGATTTGGAGAAGACGCAATCTGGGCGTGTACGACTTGCCATGCATGCGTTGAGGCATGCCCGATTTACATTGACCATGTGCCTAAACTCACGGATGCTCGCCGCCACTTGATGATGGAGCGAATGGAGTTCGACGAGAAGGTCGAAGATACCGTTATGCCTCTGATGATGACGATTGAGAATCTTGAATCCGATTCAAATCCCTACGGATTGCCATCTCACGAGCGAGGTGATTGGGCGGAAGGATTGGATGTTAAGGTCGCAGAGCCCGCTGAATACATTTACTTCGCAGGATGTGCCGCGTCGTTTGACGAACGCAACAAGAAGGTGGCTCGCGACACCATCAGCATCATGAAAGAAGCTGGTCTTGATGTTGGAATTCTTGGGATGCAAGAAGGATGCACTGGAGATGCTGCTCGCCGTGCTGGAAACGAATATCTCTTCCAAATGTTGGCTGAAACGAATCTCGCAACTTTTGAGGAGATCGGCGTTAAGAAAGTCGTCGCTTCATGTCCTCACTGCTTCCATACGCTGGGTAAAGAATACAAGGACTATGGCGGCGAAGACATTGAAGTCATGCATCATTCTCAACTCATAAGCCATTTACAGAAAGAAGGGAAACTTCCAGAGCCCAAGCACGATGGAACGGTGACCTACCACGATCCGTGTTACCTCGGCCGTATCGGTGGCGAATTGGATGCACCTCGAGATGCTATTGGTGGCGTAGACGTTGAACCTGAGCGGCACGGTCGTGATTCGTTCTGTTGCGGTGCAGGTGGCGCTCAAATGTGGATGGAAGAACACGTGGATGACGGCTATGATCGGGTGAACGTCATTCGTTCCAAAGAACTTGCCGCAACCGGGGCAGATACTGTTGCAGTTGGCTGTCCGTTTTGTTCAACCATGGTGACCGACGGCCTCAATGCCATAGGTTCAGAAATGGAAGTCAAGGATGTTGCTGAATTGGTTTGGGAGCAAATCAAGGCGAACGACGCTATGATTGAAGCAAAGAAAGCTGAATCAACTGAAGTTGCCGAAGCATGAGTGTGATTGCCGTGGGTGGCCTAAAACAAGCAGAATTGCTTGAATGGTACGGGACACATCAACGCGATTTGCCCTGGCGGGATACGAATGACCCATGGGCGATTTTGGTCAGTGAGATTCTACTTCAGCAAACACAGGTAAGTCGTGGCATTGTCTTTTGGCACCGTATGCTTGAGGCCTTTCCAACGATTCAATCCATGGCAATTTCTCCAGTAGACCGAGTTCTCAAAGCGTGGGAGGGCGCTGGATATTACAGCAGGGCGCGCCGGCTTCATGCATTGAGTCAATTGGTCATGCTCCCCTCATCAGAAGGTGGCTACGATGGGATACTACCAAAATCATACGAATCTCTGTTAACTTTACCTGGAATTGGACCTTACACTGCTGCCGCCGTTGCAAGTATTGCATTTGGGCTGCCAGCTGCGTGTGTTGATGGGAACATTCGGCGCGTTATGGCCCGACAGGAGAAGAGCTTAGAGCCCACCAACCATGATGTTCAAAGTTGGGCTGACGAACATCTTGTGAATCATCGCTCAGGAGATTGGAATCAAGCGTTAATGGAGCTCGGGGCTACGGTATGCACTCCGAAAAAACCTCAATGCACTTCTTGCCCAATTCAATCATCTTGCCAAGGTCGTGAGGCTCCTACGGAATATCCCAAACCAAAGAAAGCAAAGGTCAAGGAAGTCACATTGTGGACGTTAGTGGAGCTCGACCGCAACGGGAATCCTGTTCTTCATCAACGAAGTGAAGACGGTTTGTTCGGGGGCTTGTGGGGACCTGAAATCCATGAAGGGGAGGTTCCCGAAGCCATACTGAAAGAGGTTTTTATAGGCACAGTTAAGCACAAACTAAGTCATCGTTCAATGACCGTCCATGTATTCACATCAACACAAACGAGTGCGACATTAGCGTTCCCTCCTTCTGAGGTGGCTACGTCCGTGCTGGATCAAAAAATTATTCAAGCCATCCATATGAAGTGATTCATATCACTTTTGTGACCAAACGATGATAGAGCCAAGTGCTGAGAGCGGTATGTGGAATGGACAACTATCGCAACCATGTTTGGGTTTCTGATCGCAGGAATGGTTTTACCCGGTCCAAACAATGTCACATGTGCGGCACATGCATCACTCCACGGTCGTCGCTCAAACGTACCCTTGATTGTTGGAATGGCTACCGGGTACTTTTCAGTCAATGCAATCTGTGGTTTGATGGTCAATGCTTTTGATGCTGAAGGTCCTGTTGGTACACGACTCCATTATTTCGGTTCGTTGTTCATGGTTTTTCTATCGGTAGGGATTATCCTAATCGGTCGTTCAAACCGTATCTCAGCATTACCTGAAACGATTCCAAAATTAGGATTCAAGGTAGGGGTCGGCATGATGATTGTCAACACAAAGCAATGGATGGTTATGTTCACGTTCATAAGCATCTTCCTAACGGAATATGACTCTCAACCAGGAGGTATACCGGGGGGGTATCCGGGCATTCTTATCATAGCAACCATCAACACGACAGTCGGTTTGATTTCAATGTACATTTGGTCCATTCTCGGCAATCGTATGCATGCCCGCATCAGGGAACCTCGCTTTGCCAAAATTATCTTTTCCGTTATGGGAACACTCTTACTTGTTCTAAGTATCCTTCTGCTACTAAGTTTCTACAATAGATGATGAGTCAACAGCGCTGACCGGGATTAAATGTCGGTATTTTGTTCTGCCAAATCCATCCCAAAGGATGCCAATGCCATCATAAGTCCGCCAACAACAAGGTATTCTGCAGGACCTGCAATGTTAATTCCAATTTGAGCGTTGTTGAGGAACTCTTCTGTGGTGAGGCCGGTCGTGTCAAATGTGCTTACTGCGTACTGGAACGAAGCGATCATGACGACCAGAGAGATAAGCGAGATTCCGATGCCAATTTTTCGCAGTTTCGCACCACGGCTAGAGGTCGCGTTGAGGGCTATGTGGCCGAGGGTCGCCCACACGATTCCTCCACCAAAGGCGACCATGGATGCGTAGATGTGGGGATCGATGTGGTCGTACATGTCATAATATGCAATCAATATAACATGGAATCCAACCACAACCCCCAAAAGGCTCGAAGCAGTCCAGAGGGCTTGTTTTTCTGGTTCAATGGTGTGATACAGGTGCCAAGCGAACAACATTTGCGTCACGCCAGTGAGGACAAGACCTGCAGAAAAAATAATCCGTTCGGGACCGGGGTAGTCTGCTTCTGAAATAAAAATTGGAAACGTTCTCGCTCCGCCAATAATATGAACCAACATGGCGCATGTGACGCTAAGCGTTGGCACCAGCCAACTCATGAGCGCAAGGGTTTGGCCTTGCTTATGATTCAAAGGTAAGCGTCGACCGTATCTCTGATACATGCGTCAAATCCCTCCCACTCCATACCCAATACCCGTTCAGCCTTTCCACTTGAATAATTGGTATCCCCTTTTTTGAGAGATTTTACAACTGCCCTCGTCAAATACCGTTGTTTTCCAAACAATCCCCCAAACCAATCCTGAAAGACAGCGAGAGGTAGCAGTACATTTGGTAAGGCTAGTTTTGGAGATTTAGAATGCGGATACAATTCCCGTATTTTCCTACATATCGTGGATAGTGTAAGGTTTGAATGGGGGGCTAAAATGAATCTTCCCTCTGCTTCATTGACCTCAAACGCCCGCCTGTGTGCCCGAGCAACATCACGTACATGGACGGCTGCCATCGGAAATTTTGGTGCAACGGGGAAGGCGCCTTTAATGGCATCTTGGAAAAAATCTACGCTAGGAGTTGGGCGGATGAACCCTCCACCAAGTACCGCGGTAGGGTTGATGACTCGGACATCTAAATCAAGTTGTTTTGCGAGTTCCCATGCCAGATGTTCTGCTTGAGTTTTTGCGGTAGTGTACGGAAGATTAGTATCGGTTTGCCAGTTTGATTCATCCTTAAGCTTCCCTTTCGGTTCAGTTCCGACAGCAGCGGTGCTTGAAGTGTAAATGATCCGAGGGATTTGGGCGTTGGCAGCTGCATGGAACAGGTGCATTGTGCCCTTATTTGCAGTGTCCAGAATGGTCTGAGTATCTCCTTGAGTACTGTAAATTGTGGCGGTATGGAACAGCCCATGGCATCCGGCCATGTGTTCGCTCCAACCGTCGGCGTCAAGCACATCCCCCTCGACCAGTTCTAAACGATCTTCAACACCTAAATCCTCAGCATGCTTCAATACGTGATCAACCTTCAACGGGTCGCTCAAAGACCGAACAGAACCTTTCACTTCGTAACCGTTCTCAAGCAAGTCACGAACGATGTGGTTTCCTATATGTCCATTTACTCCGGTGACGAAAATGCGCTTCCTCAATTCATCGCCCATGTGGGTTCGGACCCCCGGGTCTCGTATGAACCTTCAAGTGTGTTACCTTACACCGCCCCTATGAGTCCCATGCCTATCCGCGTTCATGATACGAAGCGAAGAGAAAAAGTGGATTTCAAAACATTGGAGCCAGGGAAAGTTTCGATGTATGTTTGTGGCGTTACGGTTTACGACCGGTGTCATCTAGGACACGCACGTTGCTACTTGGCTTTTGACTTGATTCACCGATGGCTTGAAGCGAGTGGATTTGATGTTGATTATGTACAGAACTTCACTGATATTGATGACAAAATCATTGCACGAGCAAACGAACTAGACGGAGACTGGAAAACGCTTGTTGACCAAAACATTGAGGCATATTATGAGGATATGGACGCCTTGAACATCCTTAGGGCAGACACCTATCCGAGATGTACCGATTATGTGGATCAAATGATTTCCATCACTGAGGACCTTATCGCAAAGGAACATGCATATGTTACCAAAGATGGGGTATACTTCCATGTTGATTCGGCTCCAGAAAAGTACGGTATCCTTACCGGTCAATCCATTGATGCAGTTCGTTCTGGAGCAGGAGGGAGAGTTGGAGATACAGGCTCAAGCAAGCGAGATCACAAGGATTTCGCTCTTTGGAAAGCAGCCAAACCCGACGAACCAACATGGGATTCTCCCTGGGGTCCGGGACGGCCCGGATGGCACATTGAATGTACGGCAATGTCTCTCGATCACTTTGACAAAGAGTTTGACATACACGGTGGAGGTCACGACCTGCGATTCCCACACCATGAAGCCGAAATATTCCAAGGAGAATGTCATACCGGCCATTCACCCGTTGTACATCATTGGCTTCACAATGGTTTTGTCAATATAGACGGTGAGAAAATGAGTAAATCGTTGGGTAACTTTTGGGCCATCCGAGACATTCTCCAGCACGTGGACGCCATGGTGTTGCGTTTCGCCCTCATTAATGCTCACTATCGTTCACCGATTGATATGAATGAAACTCTTCTCAAAGACGCAGAGAGAAATTACAACCGTGTGCTAGAAACATACGTTTCAGCATTGAGAGCGTATGAAGATGATAAACCCGTCAAGCTGCCCATGCCCGATATCACTTCAGAGCAACCTCTTGTCAAATCTTTAGGATTGTTGGAAAAGATGGGAGAAGGCTTTGCTCGGGCCATGGATGATGATTTTAATTCCCGAGAAGCAGTTGCCAAAGTTCTGGGAATGGTTCGTGAGATTTCTAAAGTGTTGCAATCCGAACTTGATCGGACAGATATGAATGCCTTCGCTCACTATGCTGTTGACTTACTTGAAGAGACGGCAGGAAATGTTCTCGGGGTTTTACCAACGCGTGAAATGGCTCTCGCAGAACCCGAAGAGGACCCTCGCCGAGCGCAAATAGCAGATGAAGTTGAGTCACTCTTGGTTCAAAGAAATGAGGCTAGGGCCAACAAGGATTGGCCAAGAGCAGATTCTATTCGTGATGAATTGTCTGCACTCGGAGTTGTTGTTGTTGACACATCGGACGGTCCCAAGTGGGACCTTGCCTGATTATTCTTGTTCTGTTGGAGGCGCCATTGGAGGCATGGATGGGACGAAAGCTACATCTTGCAAGACTTCTTCATTTCCTTCTTCCCACATCTTTTCAATTCGAACTTCCGCAGCCAATGCATTTTCGCCTCCTCGTGAAACGAAAAAGAGAGCCACCAGCATCACGACGACAAGGGCAAAGAAGAGTAAAAGAGCCTTATCCCTAGTTTCCTCTTCACTTGACTGTTGGTCATCGAGTGGGTTGTCGGGAATGGTCGTTCCATCGTTATCGGTAGAATCTCCGGTGTCGGTTGTGTCCGTTGTATCAGTAGAATCGGTTCCACCGTTGTTGTCGGTGCCTCCATTGTTATCTGAGTCGCCGGTATCACATGGTGGATTTGAACCATCGTCGCATGGAACGACTGTTGGGCCTTCAATGACCTCAAGAACAGTAACTTCAGGTAAGGTTTCTGCTCTGTCGTAATATCGGTCATAGAGCATGGACATACTGATTTGTGCGTTGGCATTCGTGGAGCCATTGATGACATTGAAGTACCGTTGATCTCCATAGGTATACCAAGGGTCAAGACCAACATTGGACATTCCCGATGTGACGCTGTCAAAGTCCGAAGCATCGCCAAAGGCAGCAGCCATCTCATCGGGGTCAAATCGCATTGCCATGGTTAGGTTCTCGGTGATGCTGGCCCATGTCTGTGCACCTTCTGGGGCAGCCAGGTAGGTAATGTCCAATGCCTTTCCGAACTTCCCAGCAGGCTCATGGTCGGTTCCCTTTAGGGCGGTCATAATGTCCGTATCTCCATAGATCGCCAATCCTCCAACGATTGAAAGACGAACATCCGGGTCTACTGCATTGATGAGATTGCGGTAGGGGTTTGAATGGATGTTGTCGACGACGACCAAATCTGCAGCGGTCCCTTTGACTATGGTCCCGACTTCATCTTGCCAGTTTGTGGCCAATGCAGCACCAGATGTAACCATCTCAACCATTTCATAATCGGTGAAAATGTCTCCAAGCATCTCATCGTCCCACAAATCCGCTACCTTCAGTTCGTGCAGTGGTGACTTTGAACCAGACGGGGCCCAATCGGGCGCCAGCGTGATGTGAACACCTGCTGCCTTTGCAGCAGCAACATCTGCAGTATCGCCGTACAACAAGAGATTGGATAGGGGTGACCAAACCAAGGTTGATCCAGCTGCGGCCATCTGAGTGAATTCACTTTCTCCCAATGCAACACCATGAATAAGCACGAGTTCTCCAACCAGTAAATCGTTTTGAACGAGAATATCAAATTCTGCTCTACTGCGCTCATCAACACCTTCTGCAATATGAACGAACCAAGCGTCCAATTCCTTGCTGGCGTTTCCGGTCTTGATGTGGTTTCCAACATAATCCGAGGTGAGTTCAGTCACTTTCGTGTGGATCTCATCTCTTCCGAAGTTGTAATCCTCAATGTTACGCGTGAGGATGGTTCCGTAACTGTCGTCCGGATTCATAGGAGCACCTTGTGCAGCGGTTGTTCCACCGACAATGGATTTCATCTCGATGTATTTCATCGCTTGAGATTCCATATTCCAATACGGACCGGAATGGACGAGCATTTTCGGTTTGGTGACTTCCTCGCTGTAGTCAGGGTGGTTTTTCCACTCGTAACGGTTGTTGTAACCGCCCCATTCGTTCCTGCTGCTTTGAGACAGGTGCGTATCCATGTCCCATAGAGGTGCTTGGTTGTAATGCAGATGGTTGTGCAAGTCGATTAATCCCGGGTATATTGTACCGTTCGTTTCAATGATTGGGACATTGGAAAGTTGAATGTTTGATGGAATGTTATCTTCCCATACCGCTTCAATCATCCCATCTTGAACCAAAATATGACCTTCATTGATGACGTGAGCCTCGCCGGTCATTGGGACAACTCTGCCTTTGAGAACATAGGCTCCCTCGTGCACGTCGTCATTGAGTCCGTAGCAGCGAACCATATTTTGTGCCACAACATATGTGGCGGAGCCTGACCATCCAGGGGTAGGTGGCTCTACTTTGGTTACCGTCCCCGAGGCGTCTTTGACGTATGAGGTGTCCCACCATGAGTCCTCGGGAGGATAGGTGATCACATCGATGAGATTTCCATTTGCGTCTGAGATGCTGGCGGAATCAGCATCAAAATAATCCAATTCAATGCGGGAACTGTCACGGAATATGACGATGTAACCGTCTGGCTCAATGGTGGTATTC